>JAYVOS010000384.1:0-3949 GCA_043757775.1 Chloracidobacterium sp.
CCGCAAATATTCCGATCACGTCGCCGTCGAGGCAATGCGCGAGGTTATGGACACTGTCCCGATGCGCGGCCGCATCGTGATCGGCGAGGGTGAGCGTGACGAAGCACCCATGCTCTACATCGGTGAAGAAGTCGGCGGCGGCATCTTTTCCGAAGAAGCGAGGGCTGAATTTCCTGAGGTTGACATTGCCGTCGATCCGCTCGAGGGAACGAACCTGTGTGCTCTCGGCGCCAATAACGCTATTGCTGTGCTGGCGGCTGCCGAACGCGGCGGTTTGCTCAACGCTCCTGACCTCTACATGGACAAGATCGTCGTCGGCCCGTCATGCCGCGGTGCGGTCGATATCGATGCTCCGGTGACGGAAAATCTCAAGAACATTGCCCGCCGTCTCGGCCGCGATGTGGAAGATCTGACCGTCATGTGTCTCGACCGTGCCCGTCACAAAGCCTTGGTTGACGAGGTCCGTGCGGCAGGCGCAAGAATTCGTCTTATTTCAGATGGTGATCTTTCGGCTGGTATTTCGGCGGCGGTCGCGGGAACTAACATTCACGCTCTGATGGGCATTGGCGGTGCACCTGAGGGAGTTATAACGGCTGCGGCGATGAAATGCCTTAACGGTGAGATATTAGCAAAACTCGTCTGGGATCCTGAAAGATTAGGGGTCGATAAATCGAAAGTTCCGCCTCATGACGAGGTGATGAGACGCCTCGACGAGATGGGTATTAAAGACTCTAATAAGATCTATGACACCAACGATCTCGCTCCGGGCAAAAAGATCATCTTTGCAGCAACAGGCGTGACCGATGGTGCGTTGCTGCGAGGCGTGCGGTTCTTTGGCTCAGGTAAGCGGACACATTCGGTCGTTATGACCACAGATTCCAAGAGTATTCGATTTGTCGATACCGTCCATGTAGAGGGCGGGCCGGACGCGGTAATTAGATTTTAGCTTAATTGTGCTAGCTTACTCGGTTTGATTAAGTTAGGATTTAGTATTGCGTTTTGGAGAATATTAATGAGTATTGGTAGTGACCAGATAACTAACGGCAACGGTAACGGCAGCGTTAACGGCAATGGCCATAAATCAAATGGAGCTAAGGCTTCTGACGATCAGGGTAAATTGATCGTCCTTACTGCTCCGTTAACTGAGGCCATCGATCACGCAGGCTATTTTATTCAAATGGCGATGGCGTCGCTTCCGATCTGGATGGAAGGCGTTATCAACCGTAAATACCCAAAATGGCGCGAGGTCGAACATTATAAGGACGGCTCGGCTAAATATATGCCCGCCGGTGTCCGCCTCGTCGAAAAATCGCTACTGCGTGCTTACGAACAGGGCGACATCGTTTCATGTTATCCGCAGGATCTCGAAAAATTTATCGGCCCGCGAACCCGCGTAGTAGCCGTTTCGACGCATAATCCGCTCGGCGTGACGTTTGCCGCCGGCGTTTATACGTCGATGTTCGGCTCGTCGAAAATGCCGATCAACTCGCACTATTCGCGAGAGCTGTTTGCTCAGATCAAAGGCAATGAAAATCGTCCAAATTTCAAGGTCATCGTCGGCGGCTCGGGCGGCTGGCAGATAATCCAGACCGATCTCTACGACGAACTCGGCATCGATTGTGTCGTTGACGGCCGCAGCGAATCGGACGATACGCTCGAACTTTTTGCAAAGGCGGTGCGTCAGGAAGATATTCCCCGTGAGGTTGTTGTAAAGCACCCGACAGACCGCGATTCGATAATGTTCCCCGACACGCGAACGACTTTTGGCGTTGTCGAGATGACCACCGGATGCGGACGGCGATGTAAATTCTGCGTCCCTGATCTCAATCCGCAGATCGATCTGCCGAAAGACAAGATAATGGGCGCCGTCGAGGCCAATGTCCGCGAGGGCAATAAGCAGATCAGTTTAGCGACAGAGGATATGTTCATCTGGGGACAGGTGCATACCGACACGCCATTCTATTTTCCTAATCGTGAGGCTCTGCTCGATCTTTACGGTTCTATCGTTGATACACCCGGCGTCGAGCAGCACGTGCTTAGTCACGCGACCATCGCTCCGGCTGTCGTTGATCCTATCCTGATCAAAGAACTTTCGGATATGCTGCTGCCGAAAAGCCCTATACATTTCCCTTATCTCAGCACACATCCCGAAAAGAAGGCTCTAGCTCCGCTTATCGGCCTAGAAACAGGCTCGATCACAATGGCGAAAAAGGTCATGGCGTCGAAAGGCGTGCCTTTTTCGATCGATCATTGGCAGAGCATAGTGCTCGAAGGCCTGCGGGTAATGAACGAGAACAACTGGTTTCCGGCAATGACGCTCATCGTCGGCAATCCTGACGAGACCGACGAAGATAATCGGGCAACCCTCGATCTCGTTTACGAGATGGAGCGACGCGGGTTGTTCGCATTCCTTATTCCGTCGATCTTTACGCCGCTCCACGATACGCGTATGGAGATGGAAAAAGGCGTGACCAAGACCCGCGATCTGACACCGCTGCAATGGCAATTGATGATGAAATGCTGGAAGATGAATCTGCGTCCCGGCCAATACAGCTGGTGGGGACCGACCGCCTGGCGACTTGGTTCGATCGGGATCTGGCTCCTTAAGCTGCGTAAGTTAAACGGCCCAAACTTTACATATCCGTTGCTCATGTTTGCCGGACTGCTGTCCGAAAAACGTCTCGCAAAAATGGGTAAGATCTATATGGGACAGCCTATCGAGGTTAAGACCCGTGCAGAGCTGCTCGCAACGCTCAAGCCCAATATGCTCAAGCATCTGCGTGCTGACTGCGGCGATCTGCCCGAAGAGGAACTCGCAAGACGTGCCGCGGCCGCGACTGCTCCGGCCGCCGAAGTAGCCACCGTCTAGCGTGGCCTCATCAAATGAGATGAACCTAGCGCGCGTCATAATATTTACCAGTGATATTTATCATTTGGTTGATTTTTATGCCGCGTGTTTTGGCGCTGATGCAACAAGCATTGATTCGAGATAGATACGGGATAGATTATTTTATGTCCGAAATCAAGCCATACGTTCTAAACCTTGACGAAGTAACCGCAGATGACGTTGCTCTGGTTGGCGGAAAGTGTTCGAGTCTCGGTGAGCTGTTTCGCGAATTAACGACGCAGGGCGTACGTGCGGTCGATGGATTTACAACGACCAGCCACGCTTACAACCTGCTGCTTGAGACGGACGGTCTCCGCAAAAAACTCCAAAAATTGCTCAAAGGTCTTGACGTAAATGACATGGACGAACTTGCCCGTGTTGGGGCCGCAGCTCGCGCATTAATGCTCGAAACGCCGTTTCCTAAAGATGTCGAGGCGGCCATAATAAAAGCTCATGCCGAACTTGGAGAGCGTATAGGCAAAAAATCGTTTGAAGTTGCCGTCCGCTCGTCCGCAACCGCCGAAGATCTGCCGGACGCCTCGTTCGCCGGTCAGCAGGACACGATATTGAATGTTCAGGGCGAGGCTCGCCTGATCGAAGCCTGTCACGAATGTTATGCATCACTTTGGACCGACCGGGCGATCTCGTATCGGACGGCTAAGGATTTTGACCATTTCGAAGTTGCACTATCGATCGGCATCCAGCCGATGGTGCGTTCGGATATTGCGTGTTCAGGCGTGATGTTTACGCTGGATACAGAGAGCGGGTTTCGCGAGGCGGTCGTTATCAACGGAGCTTGGGGGCTCGGCGAGGCGGTCGTGCAGGGCATGGCGACGCCGGACGAATGGATCGTCTTTAAACCGACGTTAAAGTTAGGTTTCCGCCCGATCGTGACCCGCAAACTGGGGGTCAAAGAGGTCAAGATGGTTTTCGCGGACAACGGCACTGGAACGCAGGTTCGGGACGTGGTCGAGACGCAGCGAAACCGTTTCTGCCTTGCCGGATTCGAAGTCTTGCAGCTTGCGACTTGGGCCTGTAAGATCGAAGATCATTATTCGAAAC
>JAYVOS010000385.1:0-14855 GCA_043757775.1 Chloracidobacterium sp.
CAAGCTGGGTAGCTTTGTATAGATATGGTATGCCTTCTTTCTTGTTTCCCTTGCCGTAGGCGGTGATGTAGCCGATGGTGTAATTCATCCAGCCCAGAGCATCGTCCTTGTTCTTATAAGTAAATCCACCGACGCCAAATGTCTTGAAAACCTTGCCGGATTCGAGATCAGTGATCGACATACGTGCGTATCGCAGCGTATCTTCGTTCCAGGTCGTTACACGAGGTGTTTTGAGTGTCTCATCAAGACCGATCGAACCGAGAACAAGCTCTGCAGCACGAAATTCTTCTGGATATTTGGCAAGGATGTCTTTGCCCGAAGCATAGACCTCGTTCCAGTTTTTTGCATTCAAAGCGGTATTAAACCGCCCAGTCAATGCATTTTTTGCCTTGAGTTCGAGATCTGCTGCACGCTTGATCTCCATCTTCGGAATGTTCAGTTTCAGCCAATCCGAGCGTTCTTTTGTCGATTCGCATGCACCAAACTTCTCAAGAAATGTTTTTCCCGAATTGATAGCTTGCAGACGGACATCTGTATCGTTTTTGACGGCGTAAAGCTTATCAAATTCGTCCTGCATTTTGGTCTGCCCGTCGGCATCCGTGCAAAGGTCTTGGGCAAAGCCCGCCACAGCTCCCAATGCGACAATTGTGCCTAAAATAAGGCCAATAGTTAATGATCTAAAAATCGTTTTCATCTAAATACTTCCTCCGCTTGTGCGTATCTCCAAGTCAAAATTTCAATCGCTAGACCTTTGGACTGCGTCCTTAGTTTCGCGTAAATTCAGATGATGTGCGCTGCAAATACGTTGCAAGATTTTGCGCGTCGCAAGCACATCATTGAAAGAAAATGATCAATCAAAAGAAATCTTTTGAAAAGGTAAATAATCCGTAAGTTTAGCGTTTGTGTCAAGCCGATAACGCAATCGGTCAACAAAAACGTCAAATTGGAGGGGAACTAAAACTTGAGATGAAAACCCCGGCCCAGCAAGCTATTCAGGCTTTTTCACCGGTGCTGTTTTATTATCTTTATCCTTATCGTAAGTAATGACCACGGGCGGAAATACTGGCTTAGAATCGCCTGTACGCGTGACCAATTTCTTACGGGTCGATGTATCAGGAGCCTCTAGCCGCGTAGCGCTCGGCACGATGATAATGTTGCGGCCGTCATTATTATTGGTACCGGCGGTATTGGCAGTATCCGTTTCATCTGCTTCATCTTCATCTGCAAGTCCGGCAGTCGTGTTGTTAACCACATTTTTCGGAGCAATGTGAAATTCGGTCTGAGCGAGGTTGCGGTCGGTCCGCACGATCTGTTTGCTGAGTGAACTGTAAACCTGTGCGGCGACGGCAGCGGCGTAACGCCCGCGTTCACGCTGTCCGCGAGTAATGACCGCGACGGCGTATTTCGGTTTTTCTATAGGTGCGACCGAGGCAAACAGTCCGACCCATGAACCTTTGTCGATGCACGAACCGGTCTTTCCGGCGACCCCTAAGTTCTGGTCCATGTTCCGGTGAGCGGTGCCATAAGCGGCGGCTCCCATCATGCCGGGAATCATACGACGGACATTTATCTGCGGCAGATCGACATTGGCTTTATAAAAAGGCTGAAATTTTGTCTGCTCGACGCTGTTTCGCGGAACACGCGGCAGCACACGGTGGCCACCATTTGTGATCGCCGAAGCCAAAACCGCAAGCTGCAAGGTCGAAACCTCCGTATCGTCACCGTGCGAATAGATGCGTGCGTTGCTGTTGTTCGTCGGCAGGCGTCCGGGAACCTCGCCATCGAGATTGATGCCGGTCTGCTCACCGAGGCCTAGTTTGTGGCCGTATTCAACAAGCTTCGTGTTGCCAACCTGTGCTCCGGCACGTTGGAAATATCCGTTATCGGAGAATGCTATAGCGTCGTCGAGACTGCGGCGGGTCGAGACATTACGAATCGAGCCATCTTCTTTACTAATAACGCCTTCGTTAAGAGCGGCAACGCCTGTCACCAATTTGATCGTCGAACACGGACGAATGCTGCTGCGGACCGCCCAATCCTGATTGACGATGGTCAAGATCTTGCCCGTCTGGGCTTCCATCACGACCACCGAACCGGCATGTGAGCCAAGAGCATTGACAGCTGCGGCGCGGATGTTAAGATCCTCTCCCTCGGTCACGTCTTTAGATATGTTAGCGACTGTTTCGGTGCGAAGCCCATTTTCAAATGCGATCTTACGGGCGCGTGCTTCGCGTGCGGCCTGCTCGCGGCGGCGGCGTTCAGCGGCGATGGCTGCTTGACGCTCAGCCTCTTTGCGGCGGCGTTCGGCAGCAATTGCTTTTGATTCGGATGCTTTTTTCGGGTCTTTTCTGGTAGCCTGCTGTTTTTCTTTAACGGTTAATTTTTTGTCCTTTGCTGTCGTCCTAGTAGTAACTTTCGTTTTCGCGCTATTTTTTCTGGCATCTTTTGCCGTAACTGTAGGCTTCTTAGCAACTGGCTTCTTTTTCGATTGAGCAGAAAGGTTGCTGGTCAACGTCAAGCTCAGCAAAACGAGTGTCAAAGACGAGACGGCAATAGACAGTTTGGAGAACATAAATTTCATGCTTTACCTCTGGATAACCGAAAAAGGGTTTAATTTTTAGGGGAAGACCTGTTGACCTTAGAGCTATTAACTAGCCAAATAAGGATTTTGCGTTCAGACTAACGAAACTATAACATCCGAGATTGTGATAGGCAAGCCCTTTTTATAGATGCCATAATAAATTCTTACGATCGCCATTAATAAATGCAGTTCTTAAATACATTCCGGGGCCGTCTGCTGCTGATACTCGCATTACTGCTGGTTGCGACTCTCAGCTTTCAGTATTACCTCAATCTGGTCACGCAGGGCGAGAATAACGTCCGGCTCGAGGCTCAGACGCGAGCATTGGTCTCTGGCATCGCTCTTGGGTCTAACGGCATTACGTCCGGCGAATATATGCAGGATCTGATCGACCGCAATGGGCAGACATTTTTCGATCAGGAAGCGGCATCACTCATAAAAGACGTAATTATTGTTGATAACAACTGGCAGATATCGGACAGTCTAAATCCTGACTTTTTGCCGTCCAGCGAAGCCGATGGAGCGACCGTTTATAGACGCCTCGCCGACCTTAAAGAACTGCCGCCGCTAATGGAAGGCACACGTCTCGGCCCCGACCTGAGCCAGTTTCCCAATCAACGCACCGACGCTAACAAATTTACCGACGATGAAGCCCACGCCGTGCCGATCGAGACCAGCAAGGGCCGCTGGTATGTGATGGTGCTGCTCAAAAACGACAAGAGCGCCGCTGCCTCTCGTGCAGCCCGACCGCTGATATATACGCTCGGTGTATTGATGGTTTCATCGCTTATTACATTTTTGCTTGTGTGGCGTTTTTCGCGACCGATCGCCGATCTGTCCAACGCCGCCCGCGAAGTCGCTGACGGCAATCTAAACGTCCGCGTGCCGGCGTCAAGAAAAGACGAGTTGGGCAGCCTTGCCGCTAATTTCAACGAAATGACCGCCGAACTTGAGAAAAAGCGTCACATAGAGTCTCAACTCCAACAGGCCGAGAAATCCGCTGTCGTCGGACGGCTTGGCTCTGCCATCGCCCACGAGATACGCAACCCGCTCAATTACATCAATCTTACGCTCGACCATTTGCGTTCGAAATTTGCGCCTGAGGAGCCTGCTCGACGCGAGACATTTGAAAAGCTGACCTCGCAATTAAAGGCCGAGGTCGCCCGTATCAATCAGCAGATCTCTGATTTCCTAAATTATTCGCGTCCGACCAAGGCCGACTTACAGCCTATCGAGGCTCGCAAAGTGATCGAAGACAGCCTACGCTTAACCGAGCCGCAAGCCGCAGAGAAAAACGTCACTATCGGTGTCATCGAGCACGAAAATGTGCCCAAGGTAATGGGCGATCTGGAATTTTTGCGATCAGTTTTCAACAACCTGTTTATCAATGCCTTGCAAGCAATGGAAGCCGACGGCGGCCATCTAGGCATCAAGATCTCGCCCGACGCGAGCGGTGAATTTGTCAATTTTGAGATCACGGACACAGGCAACGGCATCTCCGCAGAAAACCTCTCAAAGATATTCGAACCGTATTTTTCAACCAAAGAAACCGGCACCGGACTAGGCCTCGCCATCGTTCATAAAATAGTCGATACTCACAACGGCACCATCGAGGTCGATTCCGTAGTGGGCGAAGGGACAAAATTTACGGTAAAATTACCAAAGGCAGAAGGAAATTAGCCACGAATACACGAATAAGAAAATTCAACTAAGCTCATTTTGGTTTTATTAGTGCATTCGTGGCTATCTTCTTTATATTTTATGGCAAGAAAATCGATCTTAGTCGTTGACGACGAAAAGAATCAACGAGAAATTTTAGAGACGATCCTCTCGGGCGAGGGCTACGACGTTACCACTGCGAGTTCCGGCGAAGCGGCGTTGAAATTTGTCGCGGACCGGCATTTTGACCTTGTGCTGACCGATCTGAAAATGACGGGCATGAGCGGGCTTGAGCTGCTCAAACAGCTTACCGATTTCGACAAATCGATCATCGTTATTTTACTGACGGCACACGGCACGATCGATTCGGCGGTTGACGCACTGCGGCTCGGTGCTTTTGAGTATCTGCAAAAACCCTACGACAGCGAAAAGCTGCTCGAAACCGTATCGCGTGCCTTGAAAAAACTGACGATGCTAGACGCCGAGATCATCTCGGTCTCGCCCGAAATGGACAAGGTCAAAAAGCTCATCCTCAAGATCGCCAAGTCCAATTCGACTGTCCTCATACGCGGTGAGAGCGGCACCGGCAAAGAGCTGATTGCACGCTCGATCCACAAAAACAGCCTGCGTTCGAACGAAATTTTCCAGGCCGTAAACTGTGCCGCGATCAACGAAAATCTGCTTGAATCCGAGCTGTTCGGCCACGAAAAAGGCTCGTTTACAGGAGCGATAGCTGAAAAGAAAGGCCTCTTTGAGGTCGCACACAATGGAACGCTCTTTTTAGATGAGATCGGTGAGCTGGACATTGCCCTGCAAGCCAAATTGCTCCGTGCTTTACAGGAAAAGCAGATCCGCCGCGTCGGAGGTATCCGTGATATTGATGTTGACGTGCGAGTCGTGGCGGCGACCAATCGCGATCTGCTGCACATGGTTGAGGAAAAACGCTTTCGCGAGGACCTCTATTACCGGCTCAATGTGCTGTCTATCGAGCTGCCCGCCTTGCGCGAACGCCGCACGGACGTTCCCGTCCTGCTCGAGTATTTTGTCAAAAAGCACACCCGCAACACGAGTCGAAAGATAACGATCACTCCCGATGCACGGCACCTGCTCGAAGATTACTCCTATCCCGGCAACGTCCGCCAGCTCGAATCCGCTCTCGAACGCGCGATCTTGTTATGCGAAGACGACACGGTAACCATCGAAGATCTACCGCCCGAGATGACCCAAACCGGCAGCCGTGCATCGTCCTCGTCAGGCGACCTTTTCAAACTGCCGCCCGAGGGCGTCAATTTCGAAGACGTTGAACGAAGCCTCATCATGCAGGCGATGGACCGCACTGATAACAACATTACAAAATCCGCCAAGATGCTCGGACTAACTTTCCGAACGCTGCAATACAGGCTTGAAAAGTTTGGATTCAAGAAGGACGAGGAAAGTGACGAGGGGCAAGGGACGAGGGACGAATGAAAAATTTATTACTAATTCTTACGCTTCTTTTTGTCTCGACAGTTTTTAGCTAAGGTCAAAAATCAACTGTCAGGCAGGTTGAGAAACCGGTAAGCATTACTTGTCGAAAGCCTATTCTCCAGACGGGCAAGCCAGCCGTGTTTCTAACTTTCCTCAGAATGGAGACAATAAAGCCGAGCGACAAGTCAGACGATCCAAACAATCTTTTCTTCAAGCTAACGAACAACACGTGTTGGCCAATTTACCTAGATATGTCTGGAACCGACGATAAACGGTATGGAGAAATTCGACTCTACTATCTGATCGAAGATAAGAAAACAGGCCAAGAGCAAACTGGTACATTGTATTGTCACGTTTGTTCGGTCAACGCGATTGGAATGGGAAAATCGATTACTTTTTCTATACCGCTTCGCGATACAGGCCCCGGAGCAAGAATGCGAATTAGATACGAATTTAAGTGGGAATATGATGAAATGATCGGTGATTTTGAAAGTTCGAACACAATACACACAGTAGCGTATTATTTCAGTGGGCTGCCGGATTCTGTTCTAGCAAAGCCACACTAAATGATTCTGGGGGACCCTGAATCCGGAGGATTCTAATATGGAATGGCTATCGACATTGAGTTTGGCACTTGGAACGGCGTGGACGTCGGGAATAAATCTTTACGCGACGGTTACTGTGCTCGGGCTGCTGCAAAAATTTGGGGCGACGCATCTTCCGGGCGGGCTGGATGTGCTTGATAACTGGTGGATCATCGGTGTCGCGGGCGGGCTGTATCTGATCGAATTTTTCGCCGATAAGATACCTTATGTAGATAGTGTGTGGGATGTCGTGCATACTTTTATCCGGGTCCCGGCGGGTGCGGTCGTTGCGTATGCGGCTACAAACCAAATGGACGCAAGCATTTACATTCCGGCGGCTCTGCTCGGCGGGACATTTGCATTTGCCTCGCACGGCACCAAGGCAGCGGCTCGAATCGGTGCTAATCTATCGCCGGAGCCGGTCTCAAACTGGGCACTTTCGTTTTTCGAAGACGGCGTTGCTCTGGTTGGAATTCTGCTAGCAGTGTTTGCCCCAATGGCCATCGCCTGTATTTTGGTTCTGTTTGCACTGTTTTTTATCTGGTTTTTCCCAAAGGCATTTCGCGGCCTGCGGCGGATGTTTCGTGCCGTCGGCTCGCTCATGCGTGGCGACGGATTTAAGGATGCGGCCGTCCGATAAACGATTAAGTTAATGACGCTGTTATTTCAAATCGTCGCGGCGGCTCTATTAGGATTTTCCGCCTATTTTTTGTGGAAAGGTGATACGGATGGCGTGTTTATCTCAATAGTTTTGGCGGCCGTCAGCTTTTTGCTAAGCCTCCGGTTTCAGATCAAGGCTCGAATGAAACAGCGTATAGACGAAGATATTTTGCGAAAGAATGAGCATCAAGGGTAAACTATCGACGTGAGCGAGCTAAAACATTTACTCGAAAATAACAGACGTTGGGCATCGCGGATGATCGAAGACGACCCGCGTTTCTTTTCCGATCTCGCCGAACAGCAGGCTCCCGAATATTTGTGGATCGGTTGTTCGGACAGCCGCGTTTCCGCAAATACTATTGTCGATCTAGCCCCGGGCGAAATATTTGCCCATCGAAACGTAGCAAATCTGGTCAATCATACCGATATGAACTGCCTGTCGGTGATCCAGTTTGCCGTCGAGGTTCTGAGAGTAAACCATATTATCGTCTGCGGCCACTACGGCTGCGGTGGCGTTCTCGCAGCCATCGAGGGCAAGCATCACGGCTTGATCGACAACTGGCTACGGCATATTCGGGACACGGCCAACCAACACGAAAAGCAGCTCGCAGCCATCAGTGACACTGCTGAAAGAAACGATCTGCTGTGCGAACTGAACGTCCGCCATCAGGTCATCAACCTCGGCGAGACGACCATTGTCCAGGAGGCGTGGGAACGCGGACAGGATCTGACCGTCAACGGCTGGATCTACGGACTTAAAGACGGGCTTGTTCGTGACCTAAATATCTCGTTGAAAGGCGAGGCTGATCTGTATAATTTAAGACAGAGATCATTCGAAAGTAGCCGCGATGCTGCATCAGTTTAGAAAATATGAACCGCGTTAAATACCTGGCATTGTTTTTGTTGATCACGTCATCATTTGCTGTCTCGATCCCGGCGCAGATGTCACGCAAGCCTTCGCCTACACGCGAGCCCAAAGGGGCGATGGACAAAAAGCCCGATACGTCAAAAAATTCTCTGCCAAAGCTCGAATCGCGAAATGCTTTTAATTCTATTGCACGCGTCTATCATCAGGGAACGCCGTATGCGATGCCGCACTGTATGTTCGTGATCGATCGCCGAAATAGCAACAAGATCTATTTTGTTAACTCGCAAAAGTTTCGCTTTCACAAAGATTTTCTGCTCGCCACATATCTCATTCCGCGCGGGAGCGACACATTTAAGGCGATATATGTTGATGCCGATAGACGTTTTGTCGTCGGCACGATCGCGTGGCAAGCTCCGGTCGAAAAATTTACGTGGGAGCTATACGAGGGCGACCTGGCAACCGCCGATATAATAAAAATGGTCAACAAGACCATCAACGCCAATTTTTTCCAGAAAGCTTTCTATAAACCAAACTCGATCCGCCAGGAAGACGCCACCGCCGGCATCGGCCTCGATCGTATTTTGCAGGACGAGCTTAACCGCAATCAGGCCTATCTTGCACTCAATACAGGCACAGCCGTCGGTCGTATCCACATTATCGATAAGCTCGATGATACGGTTGAAATTGGCGATAATGAGATTCTGGTCCTGAAAGAGCTGCCGCTCGATCTACCGCAGGTTAGGGGTATTATCGTCGCAAAACCTTCAACACCGCTCTCGCATGTCAACATTTTGGCTAAGGGTTGGAACATCCCCAACGTCTATATCAAAGACGCCGATAAGCTCTTTCGTGACTATAATACCTACGTTTTCCGGCTCGAAGCGAACATGGACGATTATCACTTTGATCGCGCATCAGTCGACGACATAAAAACAAAATTTGTCTCGCCTGATCAGCAGGTGCCGCCGTCCGACATGAAGGCGACCAAACTCTTGGGGCTCGGCGAAATGCGAAAAAAGGACAGTATTGGTTACGGCTCAAAAGCAGCAAATCTCGGTGAGATGATCCACGCACACATCCCCGGCGTAACCCTCCCGGACGGATTTTCGGTGCCATATTATTGGTATGACAAGTTTATGCGGGACAATGGCTTTGATACGGTTATCAATGAGCTGATGGACAACAATGATTTCGTCCACAACCCTAAGATCAGGCATCAAAAACTTGAGGAGTTTCGCAAATCGCTGCAAAACGGCAAGTTTGATGATGCTCTCCGCAAAAACATTATTGATCGCTGGAAAACGCAGCTCGGCGGCAAACCCGTCTTTGTCCGCAGCTCGTCAAATGCCGAAGATCTGCCTAATTTTAGCGGTGCCGGACTTTATTCGAGCGTCGCCAATGTCCGCGAAGAGGAAAAGGTCATTGAAGCCGTAAAAACCGTGTGGGCGTCGCTCTGGAATTTTCAGGGCTACGAATCCCGCGTCCGCAATTATGTCAGCCAATCGGACGTTTATATGTCGGCACTTATTCAAACCGGCATCGATATGGATCGCGGCGGCGTGATGATCACCAAAGATCCCTTTGACGACCGCAACAAAAATTCGGTCTATATCAGCGCCACCTGCGGCCACAATACCAAGGTAACCGCCAATGACGGCATACCTGAACAGGTGTTATTCAATCCAAAATCAAATTCGGTTGTCGTCATGACACTTTCGCAGCAAAAAGGAGCACTTCGTTTTGACGAAAACGGCGATCTAAAAGAAACTACCGATATCTGTGCTGCTGCGAAAAAACGTGTGTTGACCGACATTCAGGCACGCAGTCTGGCAAAAGCTGCGATAAATATTCGCACCGCATTTGGCGGAAAAAAAGAACAGGACATCGAATGGGGTATACTGAATGGAAGAATTTACATTGTTCAGTCTCGCCCCTATATTGATAAGAAATAAATGAAAACGAAATTATTCATTGTCACATTGCTCGCGACCTTTTTGCTCGGATGCAGTACTGCCGCGAAACCCGTCGCTCAAAACACAAACACAGCCGCCGGACCACCGGAAAAAGCTCAGACAGCGATATCGCACTCGTCAGAGAATCAAACGCCGGCTCCGACAGCAAACGGGGCCCCGACATCAAAATGGAAACAAAGCGGCGATCCTATCGACACCAAGGAATTTGACACTGCAATAGCATCAGCCGAGGTAGCTCTCAAGAAAAAATCTGATGATGGTGCTCTCAAAAAGACTCTCAGCGCAGCCTACTATAAACGGGCAACAGCCCTGACCGAAGCTCGTCAATACGCCTCAGCACTTGGCGATTATCGTCGGGCGCTCAAAAATGATGCTGGAAATACCGATGCAAAAGAGTGGATAGACAAGATAATCATGATCTACCAGAGTATGGGTCGCGAATCGCCGCCTGAGGGTGAGGAGCCGCCGCCGCTTCAATTAAACAAAACAAACTAAATATATGAAAACATTGCTTAAATTTACCATCATCTTAGCTGTTGTGGCGTTTTTCGCAAGTGCTGCATTTAGCCAGACAACTCGCATTACGTTTAAAAAAGGTGCGACCAGTGCAACCATCTCGGGCACGATGAAAAGCTACAAGAGTGTCCGCAACTATGTCATTAAGGTCAAAGCCGGACAGACGCTCAAGACCGAAGATGTCGGCACGCATCACATAACTCTCGGCATCGAGGGCCCTCCGGGATCGGGTTATGAACAGGACATGGCTGCCGACTGTCATGCTTTTAACGAGATCACGCCGACCGCCGCCGGTGACTATAAAATAACAGTTACCGAATGCATGAAAGCGGACGCGTGGAAAGGCAAGTTCAAGCTTAAGATCACCGTGAACTAGACAAAACACGGCACGAAACTCTAAACTATCTCCTTTGTGCCAGTCGCTCAGGCCGTCACAGAGGAGATATACGTTCTTATGGCACTTTCAGCAAACGAAATGAGAAAAGGCATGGTCATCGTCCACGAGGGCGCTCCTGTGCGGGTAATGGAATTTCATCATCATACGCCTGGAAACCTACGTGCGATGGTTCAGGCGCGGCTCCGCAACCTGATCACGGGCAGTTCGTTCGAGTACCGTTTTCGTGCAAATGACACGCTCGAAAAGGTTACGCTCGAGCAGCACAAGATGGATTACCTTTATTCTGACGGCTCGCATCATCATTTCATGAACTCGGAAAACTACGAGCAGGTCTCGCTCACCGAAGATGAACTGGGCGATGCCGCCCAATGGCTGATGCCGAGCGTTAAGATCGAGGTCGAATTTTACAACGGCACGCCGATCGGCGTCGCTCTGCCGGCGACGATGGACTTGCTGGTCGAGCGGACCGATCCGCCTCTAAAGGGAGCGACAGCGTCGAATTCGAACAAGCCCGCAACACTCGAAAACGGCGTCACTGTATCGGTTCCGCCTTTCATCCTCCAGGGCGAGATGATCCGCGTTAATCCGACCGAATCGAAGTATATGGAACGCGTGAAGTAAACTCGCGAGCGTTTGGAAATTACAGAGTTGCGGAGTTTATTGTGTGTTACTCTGCAACTCTGTTGCTTTTAAGACTTTATGTAACTCAAAGTTACGATGTTTTTTCTTTATAGCCTTTTATACACACTTGCGTTTATCCTGATGCTGCCGCTTTTTTTCGTGAGCGCGATCATTCGGGGTAAGTATGCCGCTGGCTTTTTCCAGCGTCTGGGCATTCTGCCTGCATTCAAAAAAGACAAACGCCCTATTGTGTGGCTACACTGTGTTTCCGTTGGCGAGACCAATGCCGCAAGGCCGCTCGTCGATGCAATAAAAGCCTCCTTTCCAAAACATCGCCTGATAGTCTCGACCGTCACCCGCACTGGTCAAAAGCTTGCCAAAGAGATATTTGCAGGCTCGGCGGAGTGCGTTTTTTATGTGCCGTTTGACTGGAAATGGACGGTGCGGCGAACGCTTCGCAGATTTGAGCCGAAGGTTTTATTGCTGATGGAAACCGAGATCTGGTTTAACCTCATACGCGAGACATACAAAAGCGGCGGCCGTGTCGCCATCGTCAATGGACGTCTGTCGGAGCGTTCATTTGAGAGATACGCCAAGATCAAAAAGTTTATGAAACGCGTGCTCGGCTATCTCGATTTCGCTCTGATGCAGGAAAATGCGGACGCGACGCGACTGATGTCTCTCGGCCTGCGTGCCAGCAAGGCCCGCGTGACCGGAAATCTGAAATTTGACCACGACCTAGACGCCCAGGAAAATTCGCTGACCGGCATACTGCGTGACAGATTTGGCATCGCTGCCGAACCTCCGCTTATCATTGCGGCCAGCACACATGCGCCGGAAGAAAAATGGATACTCGACGCTTTCAAAGATGTATGGAAATCATCCGGCCAAAATCTGCCGCGTCTGATGATCGCACCGCGTCACCCTGAGCGTTTTGCCGAGGTCACCGAGCTTATAAAAACATCGGGATTTACGTGGGTTCGTCGGTCGGAGAAAGCTTCCTCGCGTGATAAAACAGCCGAGATCATCCTGCTCGACAGCATCGGCGAACTGCGTGCGGCGTATCCGCTCGCCGAGATAGTCTTTGTCGGCGGCAGTTTGATACCTCACGGCGGACAGAGTATTTTCGAACCGGCAGCGGCCGGAAAAGCTATCGTCACCGGACCATACACGGCAAATTTTGAAGCGGCAGTTGCAGAATTTTTGGATAAAGAAGCGATCGAACAGATCGAAAGCGTCACTGATAATGACGCCGTTTCAAAGGTCGCCGCCGAGCTAAGATCGCTCCTTGCCAGCCCTGACACCCGCCGTGGGCTTGGCAAAAATGCCCTCGCGGTCATGGACAATAATCGTGGAGCGGCAAAACGCACGGTAGAATATATCGCACCGCTCTTTGGCGTCCGCTCAACACAATGATCTTTGTTTATTACTTTTTCGCTGCGATACTTGTCTTGCTCAGCTACAAGTCGTTTCGCGGCGGCATCGAATATCTAAAATTTTTCCGCTCCGAACTCGCAAAGTCCCGCACCGAATTCACCCCGTTCGTCACCATAATCGCACCATGTCGCGGCATCGATGAAGGACTCGAACAAAATCTCACCGCCCTTTTCGAACAGGATTATCCCGACTATGAGGTGATATTTGTCGTCGATGATATTGACGATCCTGCAGCCGCAGTGATCTCAGAATTATTTAACCGCAGAGACGTGGAGACGCAGAGAGAAAAAGGTCGAGAAACAAATAGCAAAGATTTATCTCCAACCTCTGCGTCTCTGCGTCTCTGCGGTGAGAGTACAGTTTCTGCTCATCTCATCGTTGCTGAAAAGGCTGCACATTCAGCCCAAAAGATTGAAAATTTGCGCGAGGCTGTCTTACACGCGAGTGAAAGCTCCCAAGTATTTGTCTTCGTCGATTCGGACGCGCGTCCGTCAAAGGACTGGCTACGTAACCTCGTCGCTCCGTTAGTCGATGAAAACATCGGTGCGGCGACAGGTTATCGCTGGTTCATATCGCCAAACCCTTCGTTCGGCTCCGAGATGCGTTCTGCTTGGAACGCCTCGATAGCATCGGCACTCGGCCCAAACATCGAGAGCAATTTTTGCTGGGGCGGCTCGACGGCGATACGCCGGGACGTTTTTGAGCGGATCGGAATGCGGGACAAATGGATCGGGACGCTATCGGATGATTTTGCGGTAACACGAGCATTGAAAGAAGCTCGCCTGCCAATAATATTTGTCCCGCAAGCGCTGACCGCTTCGGTTGAGGACTGTTCGCTGCGGCAGACTTTCGAATTCACAACACGTCAGATGAAGATCACGCGCGTTTACGCAACACCGCTGTGGATAATGTCATTCGTTGGTTCGGGGTTATTTAATGCAGTGATGATCTCGTCGTTTTTGATCGCCATCCTGAGCCGGACAAATACTGTGTCGGTTTGGGTAAGCCTCGTCGTTTTGCTGCTCGTAACCGCATTTAGCACCGGTAAGTCATATTTGAGACTTGAGGCTGTAAAACTGGTGCTGACAGATCACAAAATAGCTCTTCGGCGGCAGTTTTGGACACAAAATACTTTGTGGCTTTTGGCTCCCGCATTGTTCTTTTTTAACTCGTTCGCGGCACTACTCTCACGCCGGATGACATGGCGCGGCATCACCTATGAATTGAAATCGCCCACCGAAACTGTCATCATTACTGATTAAGCCGATGACGCCAAGCATATTTGACGAAGAAAAGCCTGATGACAAAGACGAACAACCGGTCGTCACGATCCCTTATGAGCCGGAAACCGTCGAGGAGTCAGCCCGCCGCAGCGGTCTAGCGTATTCGGCAGGGATAGTCTTTGTCGCATCTGTTGCATTTTGCATGTTTCTCGGCTGGGGCGCGGATCTGCTTTTGGGCAGTTCGCCTTGGGGGCTAGTCGCCGGTATTATTCTGGGCTCGGTAATAGGGTTTTTGCAGTTTTTCCGTATCACGTCGCGGATATTTAATGCCGCAGACAGCAAGAATAAGATCAAGCCGTTGCTTGACCGGAGCGATGACGATACGGACGCTAACTAAGGGCTGTAAAACAGTGCCCGCCTTTTGGAATTTTCGGTATTTATTTGTAAAATATAGGTTTGGCGGGTGGACGAAGAATCAGATCTTTTGAAAGATGACAGTCAGCCGCCGCACTTGATAACGCGGCGACGCTTGATGTTGTGGATGTCGGCATTTGTTGTGCTTGCATCGACTGCGGGTTTCATATTCGGATCGGCAAGGTTTGGTTGGGGAATATTGATTGGCGGAGTTTTGGCTTTTGCCAACTTTTTCTGGCTCGACCGATCCACGCGGAGAATTTTTGACAACGCAGTTTCGGGCATTTTACCGGGCCTACTCGCAGTGAGATATATCCTGCGATATCTAGCTCTCGGTCTGATACTCTGGCTCATATACCGGACTGACGTTGTGCCGGTCGTAGCCGTGATAGTCGGCCTTTCGGCATTTGCGATGGCCGTTGTTGCCGAAGGAATTAGTAGTATTTTTAGCAGGA
>JAYVOS010000386.1:0-3933 GCA_043757775.1 Chloracidobacterium sp.
GGAATACTCATATGTTAATAGTCCGCAGGGTCTAGGGTGTCTAGGAGTCAAGAAGTTCATAATCTGATCTTCGACTCACGAGACTCCCGACTCTCGTGACTCACCAAACTCTTGATTATAGTTAACCGCCGCTATCACGGCAAACTTCTCGCGGATGTGTCAGAATGTAACTACCGTAGGAAACGCGGGAACGGGTGACCCCCGACGAAGTGTTTTCTGCGCCTTTGTGCGTTTATGGTGGATGAATTAGAGAAACTTGTCGCGGAAATAAATGCCGGACAGCGTGTAATTAGCTTGAGCGGGCTGACGTCTTCGGCGGCGAAAGCATATGTCCTGTCGCGTCTACAAGTCGAGACAGGTAAGCATTTTGCGGTCGTGACCGATTCCAATTCGGACGCTGAGGCATGGGAAGGCGACTTAAGGTTTTTCATCGATGGAGTGACGGAGCGACGCGGTGATGCCGGGATCGAGTCGCCGCGTCTCGGTGTCTCGTCCTCGCAGCGTATCTTTTCACTTCCCTCTTTCGAGACTGACATCTACTCCGGCGTGTCGCCGCATGCTGAGACTATGGAACGTCGTGCTTTGACACTATGGCGTCTCGCTCAGGATCTGCCGGATATTCTGCTGCTGCCTGCACGTTCGCTAATAACGCGGACGCCTTCGCCTGCGGAGATACATAATATCGGTGCGGTGCTAAAACGAGACGAAGACTTTTCGCCGGACGAACTGATCGAACGGCTTATCGCCGCTGGTTACGTTCGCGAAGATCCTATCTCTAATGTCGGTCAATTTAGCTTACGAGGGGGCATCGTCGATGTCTGGTCGCCGGACGCGGCTAATCCGGTACGCATAGAGTTTTTCGGCGACACGGTCGATTCGATCCGCAGCTTTGACGCTGAGACGCAGCTATCGGTCGGGCAGCTTAGTACTACCCAGATCGCCCCGATGCGAGAATTTGCCGCATCGCCGCAGGATCTGAAGGATTGGGCATTTTTTGCTGTCGAGCGTTTTGGTGACGACCAATTTGCACGAAACCTCCGCGACCGGACGGATTTTGCCAGCGAGGGCGAGACTTTTAGCGGTTGGGAATTTTTGTTTCCGCTCGTCAAACCTATCTCCGCAAACATTTTCGATTATCTCGATGATTTTATTTTTGTCATCGACGAACCTGCGGGCATCGAGCATTCGCTTGAGAATTTTTATAAACAGACGGCTGAGCATCATGACGACCTGGCAGAACTCGGCGATGTTGGGCTTGAACCGAAAGAGCTTTTCCTAGAGCCGTCAGAACTCCGTGAAAAGATGACTGCGGTACAACGTGTTGAGCTACGTTCGCTTGGTCGAACCTCAGCGGCAACGGATGCGGAATTCGCGGTTGGCGAATCTACTAACGCACCGATGTTCTTATTCCCCGCAGCGGAGAAAGCGACGGAGATAGAGCTTCAATCACGTTCGACGCGGAGCTTTCACGGCATTATTGCAGATTTCGCCGGATTGATAAAAGCGACCGAACACGACGGCCGGACGCTGCTCGCGACGCAGACGCAGGGCATGGCCGAGCGGCTCGAAGAGATACTGCGTGAGTATCAGATCGTACTCGATGCCGGTTCGATCGTCATCGGCGACCTGTCGAGCGGATTTGAGCTGCCGCCGTTTGGGCTGACAGTCTATACCGAGACGGATATTTTTGGCGAATCTATCGGCACGATGGTGCCGTCGGCAAGCCGCAAGACTCCGGCAGGCGGACGTAAAAACAAGCTCGGCGCATTTATCTCGGATTTTCGCGATCTGAAACAAGGCGATTACGTCGTCCACGTTGATCACGGCATTGGGCGTTTTGACGGCTTGGAGACGATCAGTTCTCAGGGAGCAGAACGCGAGTTCATGCTGCTTATTTACAATGATAACGCCAAGCTCTTCGTGCCGGTCGAGCGAATGGATCTCGTCTCGCGTTACTCGAGCGGCGAGGCGACTTCCCCGACTTTGGACCGTCTGGGCGGCATCGGTTGGCAGAAAACCAAGGCCAAAGCCAAACGCGCGATGCGTGATATGGCGGACGAATTGCTCAAGCTTTATGCCGAACGTAAGTTGGTTCGCGGCCACGCATTTCCGCCGGATGCACCGTGGCAGCATGAGTTCGAAGACGCTTTTCCATTTGATCTTACAGTCGATCAAGGTACCGCCATCGAAGACGTAAAAGGCGATATGGAAGCCGCAACGCCGATGGATCGGCTCATAATCGGCGATGTCGGCTACGGCAAAACTGAGGTCGCTATGCGTGCGGCGTTCAAGGCGGTGATGGACGGCAAGCAGGTGGCGGTGCTAACGCCGACGACAATTCTTGCGTATCAGCATCACGAATCTTTTTCAAAACGCTTCGCGGCG
This sequence comes from Chloracidobacterium sp., assembly GCA_043757775.1. Lineage (GTDB taxonomy): Bacteria > Acidobacteriota > Blastocatellia > Pyrinomonadales > Pyrinomonadaceae > OLB17. The sequence continues at coordinate 2,386 of JAYVOS010000386.1, forward strand.
TTCCCTGCGAAAGTTGAACTGCTATCGCGTTTTCGTTCGGCAGCAGATCAGAAAGTGGTGGTCAATCTTGCGGGAAAAGGCGAGGTTGATGTCGTTATCGGAACGCACCGTATTCTTTCAAATGACGTAAAACTGCCAAAGCTCGGCCTCGTCATCGTTGACGAAGAGCAGCGTTTCGGCGTCGGGCATAAAGAGAAACTAAAACAGCTAAAGAAAAAGGTAGATGTGCTGACATTGTCAGCGACGCCCATTCCGCGAACGCTGAATATGTCTCTGCTCGGGATGCGTGATATGTCGATCATAGAGACGCCGCCACGTGACCGTCTGGCGATCAACACACAAGTCGTGCAGTTTTCGGACAGCGTTATTCGCTCCGCTATTGAGCTCGAACTCGCCCGCAACGGACAAATTTTCTTTATTCACAACCGCGTCGAAACTATTGAGTCGGTCGCCGCCTTAGTGCAAAAGATCGTGCCGAACGCACGTGTTGCCATCGGCCACGGGCAGATGAACGAAAAGCAAATGGAGCAGGTGATGCTCGATTTTATCGACTACAAATATGACGTGCTGGTCGCGACGACGATCATCGAAAACGGCATCGACATTCCGCGTGCCAACACGATAATCATTAATCGTGCCGATAATTACGGCCTGTCGCAGCTTTATCAGCTTCGCGGACGAGTCGGACGATCTAATCGTCGTGCATATGCTTATCTTCTAATTCCGAGCGAACTAGAGCTAACGCCGATCGCTCGTCGCCGATTGTCGGCAATACGAGAATTCTCCGATCTTGGGGCAGGTTTCAGACTCGCGGCACTCGATCTTGAGCTTCGCGGAGCGGGCAATTTGCTTGGCGGTCAACAGTCGGGCCATCTCGACGCACTCGGATTTGACCTTTATACCAAGATGCTCGAACGCACGATCTCTGAGATCAAGGGCGATGAGATCGCCGATGAGACAAGCGTCTCGATCAATCTCGGCATCGACGTTTCGATACCGAAAGACTACATTTCCGAGGCAAGCCAGCGGCTGCGAACATACAAACGCATCTCGTCGGCTGAGTCCGCCGAAGAGTTGTTGCGGATCCATTCGGAGATTGAGGACCGTTACGGACGCATTCCTCGTTCGGTGGACAATCTCTTTGAATATGGACGTTTGCGAAAGCTCGCTGAGACGATGCATCTCGTGTCGATCGACCGCACCGCCGATGGCGTTGCGATAAAGCTTGGTGAATCGGCGCGAGTGTCACCGGACAAATTGATGGCGTATCTAGGTGAGAACGAAGGCTCTAGCTTTAGCCCCAGCGGCATCTTGCGGATCCTTATTGAGGGGCCAAATCCGCTTCGCGAGGCACAGTCTTGTTTGGAAAAGATACGAGATCGGTAGGCTATTCGGTGCAGTCGGCAAACTCTTTATCGTGGCATACGAACAATTCCGGAGCGTTGTCTTTGGTTTGTTTTCGAATATTTTGCCAGACCGGCGAAAGCATATACGACTCTTTCGTCCAACCCAGCTGCTTACGGTGCGTCCAGACGAATGCGTAAGCGT
>JAYVOS010000387.1:0-3902 GCA_043757775.1 Chloracidobacterium sp.
ACATAGATACTGACTTCGGCAACACCACCGTAAATGCAACTGCTCGAAACCGGGCTAAGTGCTGCCCAACCGATGACCGTTTCGCCGTCACTCGCGACGAGACGCGAATGCTTTAGGTGCGAGGCATCCCACGTTTCCCAGAGTGGAGCCTCGGTTTCAAACGTCGCGTTTCCAGTGGCGAGGCCCTCGATGTAAATGTCGAGGACCTTTTGCCAGTCGGTGTCTTGCAAAATGTTAATTGAAACGCTCATAACTTTAAATCTATTAGCAGCAAGCTGTCGAGACCTCTTGTTTTTTGCCGCCGATGCCGACAAATGTCGGCGTGCAGCAGGTCGCGTCAGCGCTTTTCACTGCTTCTTCGCCTAAATTGTCTTCGAGCACGACGAATACTTCCCATTCGTTGCCGTCGGGATCGTGGACCCAGGCTTTGTCCTGCAGGGCATAGCAGCAGGTCGTCTGCATTTCTTCGCGCGGAACGAGCCCTTTTTCTTCCCACATTGTTTTTAGGGCGACGACATCTTCGGTGGTTGCGACCTGGATACCTAGATGCTACAGGGCTCCGCTACCGCTGAATGCGTTTTGATTTAGTGTCAGATTTAGCGGCGGATTGCTCACGTCAAATTTCGCGTAGCCGGTGCGGACCTTGCACGGGTCGATGCCGAGCATCTTTTTGTAAAACTCAACGCTGCTCTCGACGTCGGTCACGTTCAACGCCAGATGTGCCTTTAATGTATTAATTGCGGTCATGGTATTACTCCTTTCTGAGATATCAATTATGTCTATGCATAATTGTAAATTCAGAATACGCGCTTGTTTACAATTATGTCAAGCCATAATTGTGATGTGATATAATTTTTGTATGGCGAGAGAAAAGTCTTTTGATCCGGCATTGTTTTTTGCTGCTTTGGCGGACAGGACGAGGTTAAGATTGCTAAACCTGATGCGTGACGGCGAGGTCTGCGTCTGTTTTTTTGCCGAAACTCTCGGCACCAATAATCCAAAAATTTCACGCCACTTGTCTTATCTGAAACGAGCCTCACTCGTTCTTGGCCGCCGCGACGGCAAATGGATGCATTACCGCATTAACGAACCTGCCGATAAAGATGCCGCTGAGGTGTTCGCGGCGACGATGAAAATGCTCGAAACCGACAAAGAAATGCGGGCCGACCGTAAACGGCTCATCGATTTTTGCTGTGCACCAAATGCTCCTGTTGCGATCGAACGGCGCTAATTGGGTTTGTGACAGGTGGTACACGCCTTTGAGGTTGCAAATCCGGGTTTTGACTTCAGTTCCGGACGGAGAGCTGCGGCTGCGTCGTGACAAGTATTGCAATTGGCGTGAAACGCCAGCTGATTGGTTACTTCTTTGACCTTTGATTTGCCCCCCTGTTCGAACGTGGTCGTGGGCATCTTTTTGCCTTTCGGGACAAGATCCTCCTGGAAATGACAGGCCCTACATTCGCTAACTTTCTGTGTGGTTGTCTTCCAAAGATCAAGTGTCAACACCGCGTCGCGTTCGGACGTAAACAAGGGTGGCTTAAGCTCAGACTTTGGCTGTTCGGTGTGATGGCATTCAACGCATCCCATTACGGACTTGCCGTCAGGGCTGCGGTTACCGAACGCATGGGCTTCGTGATCAAATGCGACCTCACCGTCCTCAGTCTGACTGTCTTTAGCAAGACTGAAGGTCTTTGGAAAAGTCCCATCGACCGAAGCTGCTATCGAAACATCCCTGCTGCTGAGCAACATCACAATAACGGAGATGCCGAAAGCAGAGACGGCGAACAACTTAAGCGAATTCGTCATACGACATTCCTAATACTAGCTTTCTCAAAATGTATAGCGCAGAAACACTGACGCAACATTTGAATGATACGTGCCGTAACGCGCATCGAGGAACAGATATTTCGGGGCGTCACTGGCAATAGTTCCATGGACGTAAGGCTGCATCGCGTTATAGCTGAAATCATCCTGCATATACGGCTCGTACCAATATTTAACGCCGACCTCATACTTATCATTGATACGCCGTGTGACCGCGACGTTAACATCTTGCCGTCTGACAACGGTATCAGGATACGGGTTAGCTCCGGCATGGAGGACCGAATCGGCCCGAACCGCGTATGGATTTAAGGTACTGATGCGGTCCCGCGCATTGGATAACGCATAAGACAGGTCGAATTGCCAATTTAGAAGTTTTCCTTTTTGTGGCACTACGTTGATGCCAAACTCAAAACTGTCCAAACTGCTTCGGCTGGTGCGCTCCCATGTATTAGCGATCGGAAATTGTGCAAGTGTACCTTGAACAATGGTGCCCGGAGGAGCTGGCGGGTTTGGCAAGAGATGCGCCAGGTCGCGATAAGCATAGCGGTTGTTATCGCGGGAATAGCTAATGTAAAGAAAAGTCCCGTTATCAAATACGCGTGAGAACTCAGTATCAAAAGATGTGGTGCGATAAAAAAGACGACCGTAAAAATTTTGATCATGCTTGTCGCCCATGTAGTGATAGGATGCGGAAAAAGTGGTATTAGGCCCCATTAGCAACTCGATCGTAGCGGTTCCGTCATTTCGCTTTCGATCATTTTCATCATATCGACGCAGGAGATTGAACTCCTCCGGCACGCCTAGCTTAAATTGCGTAAATCGCGTCACTACCCAGGCGCCTTGGGGACTACTTGCCGGAGCTCCGCCCGTGGGCGTCGGACACGTCGTATCCGGTGCCACCGAATTCGCGGAGCAAAACGTCAATGGCTGGGTGTTGTAAGTAAGTGCGTGACGGTTCGCGTAAGTATAATCCAGTTTCAGTCGGAGAGTCGTGAGAGTAGCAGGCTTTGCCGACGGTTTTGCGGCATTGGGTTTTCCTGAAAGCTCCTGCTCAAACTCCACGCGGTTTCGGACACTGTACTCGTTATTTCGGTTTACATCCCGAAACTTCCGGTTCCATGCCTCCCATCCCGCGTCCAATTTCCACATCAGTTTGGGGAGGATTTTCCATTCGAAGCCGACCTCTCCATTCTGGCGTCTAAAATCCCAATCGAGATTTTCAATAGGCAAGTTGAAAAAGTCTGTCCGCGCCGCTCGCCAAGTCGAATCGCCAAAAGCCGCATATCCCGGAAACACGATCTGCGGTGTTTGATTATCCAGGGATTGAGATCGGTATCGAGCCTGAAAGCGAAAGTTTTCACGTCGGTTGACCAGTGCATATTCCTGATTGATGTTTCGCATCTTTGCGTTCGGGCTGCGGGCCGGAAGCTGGGCTACATCAGTAGGATTGGTAACTGGCGATACACCGTCCCAATCTGTCGGACGGATAGCCGTGTTAAGTGTCCACGGAAGGAAATTGTCATTCTGTGTCCAGAAAGCCAGCGAAAAACGACCGCGAACCTGCGTGTGCGGGGTCAGATCCACTTTAGCCCAAAAAATGAAGCTGTGAGAATCATTGTTTGGGCTCAGACTGTTCTGCCACCGAACCTCACGGAACCTGTTAGAAGCACCACAGGTTAATGTGGGTGGAGGAGCAGGATTAGGCAGACATCCCTGCTCATCGGTTACCCGAAACGGGTTTTCGAATATCACAGACCCAATATGATTTCGAAAGAGCGAAAGGTCGTACTCGACTCCTGCCTGCCATTTATTCCCCCCAAATTTTACTCCGATCTTGAAATCTGTGGTCAGAGTGTCGATCGGCTCGGGAAACTCCTGTCCGATACCTTCCCATGAACCGCCTATATCCGCTAGTCCATTGGCCGGAACCGGGCGTCGAACGAACGTGCCTGCAGACATCGGGCGCGACCCGCGGTTACGAAGCCAGCTTACCTGTGAGTATAACTCGACCTTATTCGTGAGATTGTAACTCGCTTTCAAGAGAGTCTGGTCTCTACGGAGTCTTATTTGGGTCGTAG
>JAYVOS010000388.1:0-3873 GCA_043757775.1 Chloracidobacterium sp.
TTACAACCCTTCGGTTAACAGCCTCATTCCTTTTGTAACATACGATATCATGCGTTATCAATTGTCTGACGTTGACCCTCAAAAACATTTGATTTAAGCTGTTTTATCCTTTTTTTGTCCAATCATCTGGTATCATGCGATAACATACGATATCACCAAGTCTTAGATAACTTTTTAGATAACCGTTTTGCTGAGGAGCCGCACGCCGGTATTGGATCGAGTACAGCGGGAAGCTTTACTTCCTTCTGCAATAAAACGCCGATAAAAAAACTGATTTAGTACCGAGACCGGTTGCAATATTGCCACATGGCAAGGCGTCTTGTTTTTCGAGTCTTATCACGGATGAGAGTAATTAGATCGTTGCAGGTTGAAATGTAACGCTCCGTCGAATTTAGGGTGCTTGAATCCACAATCCAATTTGGGGCGAATTTACTGTTTGTTTTTCGCTTTTTAAGGGAGAGTTAATTATGTTTCGAAAAGAAGATTATATCGTGTTGGGGGCGGCGTTCGTGTCATTTTTACTTTCAGTCTCACTCTGGTTCGGCGTATTTGGACCAGAGCACAAAGATGCAGGGGTATTCGTTGGATTATGGGTTCCATCGATCCTAGCGCTGGGCCTTTTCTTTAAGATAAGCGCACAAGAAAGGAGGGGAGAGTGACAATCTTTGTTTTTGTCGTGGGGTCATTGATTAGCCTATCGGTTTGTTACGCACTCTTTGGGTATGTGATATCGGAAATGCGTCGAGCACGTGATGACGAATGACAGACAAAAATCATTATGAACAGAAGATATTTGACCGTCGGGGCGAGCAAGGGAATCGGTAATGCTCTTGCCCGGATCCTTTCCGAGGAAGGGAATGAAATAATTGCGTTGAGCAGAACCGAGGGTGACCTGGCGGAGATGGATAATGCGACGTTTTACAAATACGATGCGACTCTGCCCGACGGTTTTCCTGAAATCGATGGAACAATAGACGGCGTTGTTTACTGCCCGGGCAGCATCAATCTCCGGCCGTTTCACCGCCTAACGGAAGAAGACTTTTTGAATGATTTATCGGTGAATCTGCTCGGAGCGGTGCATGTTATTCAAAGAACCTTGCCAAATCTAAAGCAGTCAACCGCGCCGTCTATTGTATTGTTCAGTACGGTCGCCGTGCAGACGGGCATGGGCTTTCATTCGTCGATATCGGCGGCAAAAGGCGCAGTTGAAGGATTGGCGAGGTCACTTGCGGCCGAACTTGCTCCTTCGATTAGGGTTAACTGTATTGCTCCGTCGTTGACAGAAACGCGGTTGACCGACATATTGCTGAATACACATGAGAAACGCGAGGCTTCGGTCGCGAGGCATCCGTTGAAAAAAGTTGGCATGCCCCACGACATAGCGTCGATGGCGGCTTTTTTGCTTTCCGAAAAGGCGGCCTTCATCACCGGACAGATCATTCACGTCGATGGCGGAATGAGCTCTATTCGTTAAGTTCTGCTTTGGAGATCGTAAACCGTCCGGCCCCCTTGGGGTAAAGCCGTGCCAAGTCAGCCTCGAAGGTTCCGAAGAGGATCCGTTGTTTAGCTGAATATCTTGCTCACGCCCGCTAGCTCTGTGTTACGAGATTGAGCAAGTGGCCCATTTGGAATCGTTTGACGCTCAGATATTTTTGCGTGTCTTTCGACGGAGGAAGTTCGATCGCGATGCGTTCGGCGATCTCGAGACCCCCGTCCCGCATCGCCTGGATTTTCTCGGGGTTGTTGGTCAGAGCTTTGACGCGGGTTAATCCAAGGTCTTTGAGGATCTCGACGCACTGCTCATACCGGCGGAGATCCACCCCGAGTCCGAGTTGCACATTTGCCTCGATCGTATCGGCACCCCCATCCTGCAAGGCGTAAGCTCGGATTTTATTGATGATGCCAATGCCGCGTCCCTCCTGTTGTTGGTAAACAACTACGCCGCGTCCCTCTTTCGCAATCGTCTGCATTGCAAGCTCCAACTGATCGCCGCAGTCGCATTTGGCCGAATTGAAGACGTCTCCCGTCAGGCATTGAGAATGAATGCGCACCGGAACCGGCTTGTCCGTACGCAGTTCGCCTTGGTAAACGACGACAAATTCCTCGTCGCTCGTCAGCGAACTATAGCCAGCGATGCGAAATTCGCCGTATTTTGTCGGCAGTTTTGCGTCCGCCGCCTTGAGGACCGACGGAATTAGGCCAAACTGGTAATCAGAATTTGCAGTATGATGCACGTCCGAGATTTTAGAATACGAGTTCACAATAGTAAGGCTATATGTATTAACTTAAGAGATAATTTGTACGCCAATCTAATGTAGATAGTTCGTCGTTTGTGGCCAATCGGATTCAGAGTTTCACGATGATGTTCTCAGTTGTTCCGTGCATCACTCAGACAAGGGGACAACTGCTCGAATCCAACCGCGAATCTTCCTTATCGAGTAACACCAGCTGATTAAATCAGCGTATTTCTAAGAAAAGGTGAATCGTGACACAATATTACGAAGTTTTCAGAACCTTAATGGCGACCTAACCCGCGGGTCCATTCGATGTACTTCTTTGAATCGAATTTTTTTCCTGTGCTTCCGCTTGTCATAAATCGAATCATGCCAAAAACAGGGCGTTCGATCCACGGCCGATCATGTTTACCAAAGCACCATAAAATCCCGGCATACGAATTCGGATCGCGGCCGTCAAGGCAGTATTTATTGTTTAGGTGCACAAGGGTTTCAAATGCGACGTCATACGTTGGCGACCACGCAATCACGTTCTTGCCCCACAACATCCGGACATAGTTATGCATCTCGCCGGTAATGACCATTTCACGTTGGGCCGCGTTCCACAAGTCGTCGTGAGTCTCGCCCGCCTCCAATTGTTCCAGTGAATAAATGTATTGCCGCTCATCGTCCGCGTGATCACGCATCGTTTTTTGGACCCAAACGGGCAGTGCGGCGAGTGAATTGTAATTGTCGTTGTGCCGAGTCATGTTGAACGAAAGTTCACGTCGGACGATAAGTTCCTCGAGATATGCGTCCTTCGATTCCTGCGGCGCGTCAGCATCGCGAACCACAAGTGCTATCTCCAGCGAGGATAAAAATCCGAAGTGCAGATACGACGACAGCCGGGATGAACCGTCACGGTCAGGCTTGCTGCGGGTTTGTTCGTAGTTTGGCAAGATCTCCTCAACAAATTTCTCCAGCCGCTTTCGTCCATTCGCGGTGCCGCCGTGATAAGTCTCGGACGGAGCCACGCCGTGGTCGATTTCGCACTCGGAAACCAGTTTGGAAATAGTTTCCGAATTCACCTTAGTTTCAGGGCAGTCAAGGTCAATGCCGACACCCGCGATTTCAACGGTTTCCTCGACCGTTGGCTTGAGATAACGGTCTAATAAATTCTTAATTTTTGGCCGGATCGTATAAGCAGCGTATTCCTCTTTATTGAATCTGGACATCGGTATGATCCCGTTTGAATCGACCGAATAGACGGGAATTGGGGAACATCGGGCGATGTTCCGATTATGTTCCGGGACTACGAAGCAAGGAAAATCGTCGGTAACTATTAGCGCAGCGTCGTCCGTCAGGCTTGCAACCGTTCGTTTTGGTGATAAGTCATTCTTCTGCAGATAGAAAATATATCTGATCCCGAGATTTTCAAATGCCGAAAGCTTCTCCTCGACGCCCTCAAGAACGAACGTGTGTAGCCGGTCGCTCGCCCACGGGTAATAGTAGTTCAGCCCTTCGTAAACGACGACCGGCAATTTAAGTTCGTTGGCCTTTCTAATCGCAAACATAAGAGCGTGATTATTTTCCACACGCTTATACATCTGCATCCAGTACAGTACATATTTGGCGTTTTCGTTGATCGGCTTATCGTTAA
>JAYVOS010000389.1:0-3833 GCA_043757775.1 Chloracidobacterium sp.
AATGGCGAATTGGTATCTGCTCAGATGATCACGATCAACACAGGGAATCCGCAACTCGATGCTCTAGCGATAAAGGTATGGCTCGGCACCGATAAGCGAATTCCTGTCAGATTTACGGTCGGTTCATATCAAGCTGACCTGATCCCCACGACCTCAAATATTCCTGAATAATTTAGCAGTGAATATATTAACTGAGGCATCTTACATTTATATAATTGAAATTGAAATCAATTTTCAATTAGGCTATAATTGTAAGTGTGAAAGTTTCGGTCGGAATCAATAAAATGACATTAACAGAATTGCCTATCGGCAAAGACGCAAGGGTGGTCGCGGTCAATGGTAGCGGGACTATTACGAGGCGTCTGCTTGAGATGGGTGTGATTCCGGGCGTGACGGTGCAGGTGGTCAAGATGGCTCCGTTTGGCGACCCGATCGAGATTCGCGTTCGCGGTTACAGTCTGGCGATGCGAAAAACTGAAGCGGATGCGATCGAAGTAAGTATTTGACCTTGGCGGCAGACGGCTAATGAATGAGTGACAACGGACATAATCCCCAACTCACGATAGCACTTGCAGGCAACCCGAACGCCGGCAAGACGACCCTCTTTAACTCACTCACAGGCCTCAAACAAAAAGTTGCTAACTACCCAGGCGTTACTGTCGAACGCAAAGAAGGTGCGTGGAATCTTAACAGCAAAGCGGCCAAACTTATCGACCTGCCAGGCCTCTACAGCCTTGACGCGACATCGCTGGACGAGCAGATCGCACGTGACATTATCACTGGCGAACAAGCCGGAGTGCCTAAGCCGGACGCGATCGTCGCGGTAGTCGATACGACAAATCTCGAACGTAATCTCTATCTCGTCACGCAGCTTTTCGAGTTTGGCGTACCCGTAGTTGTCGCTTTGACGATGATGGACGTTTTCGAAAAACAGGGACATGAGATCGATGTCGAGATGCTCGCTGCCCAGCTAAAAACGCCTGTCGTTGCAGTTAATTCTAAGACCGGACGCGGAAGCTCTGAGCTAGCTGAAAAGGTCAGTTCTGTGATCGGCACAATGCCGGAGATACCGTACGAATTTAATGCCGCAGATCCAAATTCGGGGCCACACGGCAAGATATTTGCGAGATATAACTTCATTTCAGGTGTCGTGCAGGAATCGGTCTGGCACAGCGACCACCAGTCGCATCGCGTCACAGACAGGATCGACAAGGTTTTAACGCACAAGTTTTTTGGACTTGTCATATTAGTTTTGATATTGCTCATCGTATTTCAAACAATATTTTCATGGGCGAGTCTGCCAATGAATCTACTTGAAAAAGGCTTTGGCGTATTTGGTGATTTTGTAAAAGCTGAGATGCCGCCGGGAATGCTAACGGATCTGCTCGCGGACGGCATTATCGCCGGTGTCGGCGGTGTGGTCGTTTTTCTGCCGCAGATATTGCTCCTGTTTTTATTCATCTCGCTCCTCGAAGATTCGGGTTACATGGCGCGTGCCGCATTTTTGCTCGACAAATTGATGAGCCGAGTGGGACTACATGGCAAGGCGTTTTTACCGCTAATAAGCAGCTTTGCGTGTGCGATCCCCGGCATTATGGTGACCCGCACTATCGAAGGCCGCCGCGACCGTTTTGCGACGATAATGATCGCTCCATTTATGTCTTGCTCGGCTCGCCTGCCGGTATATACGCTAATGATCGGGGCTTTTTTCGGCGGCAAATATGTATTTGGATTCGTGTCCGTCGGGGCTCTGCTGATGCTGATAATGTATTCGATCGGCATTATCGTTGCTATCATCGTCGCGGCAATTCTCAAACGCACCGTTCTAAAAGCTCCGCCGCCGCCGTTCTTAATGGAATTGCCGCCATATCGCCTGCCAAATCTCCGCACTGTGTTTCAGAATATGGTTATGCGTGCGTGGTTATTCTTGAAAAGGGCGGGAACGGTTATCTTAGCGATCTCGATCATCCTGTGGGCGCTGATGTATTTTCCAAGGAGTCTGGACACAGTAGTCCCGAGTCAAGAGTCACTACAGGGAGCTGTAACGACCGATGCACTCCCGACTCCCGACTCCCGACTCTCGTCTTCCCCGGAGAGCGAACAGCTCAAACACAGCTTTGCAGGAAAGCTCGGCCATGTGATCGAGCCGGTGATCAGGCCGCTGGGATTTGACTGGAAGATCGGCGTTGCACTGATCGCGAGTTTTGCGGCACGCGAGGTGCTGGTCTCGACGCTGAGTATTATTTATAATGTCGGCAAGGATGAAAACGAACAATCTGAAACGCTGATCTCGGCGGTTCGCGACGCCAAGACCGACGACGGACGCCCGGCCTGGACGCCGCTCACGGCATTGACGCTGATGGTGTTTTTCGTTCTGGCGATGCAGTGTATGTCAACGCTTGCGGTTGTTCGCCGCGAGACAAATTCGTGGAGCTGGCCAATATTCATGTTGGCGTATATGACAGGCCTCGCTTATGTCGCGGCGCTCATCACATATCAAGGAGGCAAAGCTCTGGGCTTTGACTAACTATGCTTATACAAGGGATCATCGTCGCGTTAATCATTGTTGGAGCTGTCGCTTATGCAACTGCAACTGTATTGCGTAAACGAAAGGCATTCTCGACAAAATCGGGTTGCGGTAACGACTGCGGTTGCAGTGGCGGTTCAAAAAAATTAACCTCTTAGTTTGGAAGAGAGTTCAAAATTCCTAACACCCGGCGTGCGTTCGATGTTCTTATCGACGTTCGCTTTTTTTATGGCGAATGTTTTCGTCAAGCAGGTAGCTCACATACCTGCTTTGGAGACGGTTTTCTTTCGTTGTATCGTCGCGACCGTTTTTTGCGTGATTGGGCTGCGGCGTGCGAATGCAAGCCTTATTGGGTCAAATCACCTAATGCTGTTGTTACGCGGGACGTTTGGCACAACTGCACTATTCTGTTTCTTTCTGACCCTTCAAAACATGCCGCTCGCTTCGGCGCAGACTATCCAATACGTCTCGCCGATATTCACTGCGACGATCGCGATATTTATTCTCAAGGAAAATGTTCTGCCTGTACAGTGGCTGTTTTACGCTATCGCATTTAGCGGTGTGCTGGTGATCGAGCGGTTTGACGACCGCATATCGCCGTTTTATCTCGCACTCGGCATTATTTCGGCGTTTTGCTCTGGAATGGCATATAACTTTGTCCGCAGTCTTCGCGGCAAGGAGCATCCGCTTACGGTCGTGCTGCATTTTCAGCTCGTCGGAGCGGTAATAGGATTTGGATCGCTGTTTTTCCAATGGGAAATGCCGCACGATTGGGATTGGCTTTATCTGTTTCTGATCGGTGTATTCTCGCAGATCGGCCAGATGTTTCTCACACACGCCCTCCAACGAGAGCGCATTGCGGGCGTTGCGATCATCAACTACACGGGCCTTATTTACGCTCTGACCGTCGGCTGGTTTGTGTTTGGCGAGGCACAAGGCATAACATCGCTCTTAGGAATGATGCTCGTCGTCGCCGGCGTGCTGATGAGTGTGATCTATGGACGGAGACAAAATAGACTAGCAGCGATCGAAGCGACGGCAGCTTAAGAAGATTTCAACTCACGACACAAGTAGAGGCGAGAAAATCGGTCTTACGGCTTTTACAATAAAATAACTTAGCGTCTTTGCACCTTAGCGACTTTGCGTTAAATTTCTTCTGGATAATATGGCTAACACGATCATTAAAGCTGCGATTGTTACAGTGAGCGATTCGCGGGCAAGCACGAATGACATGTCGGGCGACAAACTCGTCGAATTGCTGGTATCTGCCGGGGCCGAGATAGTCGAGCGGTTGATCGTGTCAGAT
>JAYVOS010000390.1:0-14353 GCA_043757775.1 Chloracidobacterium sp.
CCGTTCAAAATCAAAATTGGCTGGGGCGGGAGGACTCGAACCTACGAATGCCGGATCCAAAGACCGGTGCCTTACCACTTGGCTACGCCCCAATGCGAATTTATAGAAACTGATCGGAAACAACCCTACGCTGGTTTTAATAGCGTCTCGCGATACTCATGTCGCGAGATGGTTGCTACGGCAAACTTTCGCCAGTTGATCTCTCGATCAAGGGCTTTTAATGCTGTTTGCCGTGTCTCTTGTTTGTCAAAAATTGCGAAGACTGATGCTCCGCTGCCGCTCATCGCGGCGTTAACTGCACCGAGTTCAATCAGGGTGTCTTTGACCCGCTTGATCTCAGGATGAGCGTCGAAAACACTCTCTTCAAAATCGTTTATCAATACCGAATAGCGTGGATCAAAGGTTCCAGCATCGTTTCGGCAAACAGTAAGATTAAATTTTTGAGCCTCTGATGTCAAGGTCTGGGCGTTTATTCTTTCGAACGCATCCTTAGTCGAAACACTAATATTCGGCGTTACGATCAACATCCTTTCCTCCGCAATATCCTCGATCTGCTCAATAAGGTCACCACGTCCGGTTCCAATAGCAGTTCCACCGTATAAAAAGAACGGAACATCCGAGCCTAGCTTCGCGGCAATCTCGTGTAGTCCATCATCTGAAATATCGATCTGCCAGAGCCTTTTCAATCCGATCAATGTCACAGCGGCATTCGACGAACCACCGCCTAATCCACCGGGCGCTGGTATACATTTTTCGAGATGTATCTTAGCACCTCGTCTAACATCAAACTGTGTACGCAGCATCGCCGCCGCTTTCAATATCAAATTTCGCCCGTCAACAGGCATATTCGGGTCATCGCAAGTCAATTTGAGATCATCAGACTCCGCAAATGAGATCGTGTCGTGCAGCGAAACTGTCTGAAAAACCGTGAAAAGCTCGTGAAAACCATCGTCACGCTTGCCCAAAATACGCAGCGTCCAATTGATCTTGGCAAACGACGGCAATATAAACGCTGGCTGCATACATCAAGCATAAAATAGAAATTCCGAATTCCCTATCAGGAACCCGGAATTTGCTTGATATCTAATTTTGTAATTTCAGACCGGTCTTTATTTAAGACGTCAGATCTGAAATTTGAAATTGTTTTTCTATTTTCTCGCCAAGAAAACCTGCGTGAAATAATATGATCCGTCAGCAGCGATTGCCACGCCTATGGCTGCTTCTCTCCAGTTTTCATTCATCATATTGTTTCTGTGCGAAGGCGAATCGAGCCATAACTGCACTGCCTTTGCAATGGGATCGGCAAATCCGCGGTTAAAAGCAATGTTTTCTCCAATAGCACGCCATTTGCCTAAGTGGGCATCATCAGCACGGTCGCTGACCATTTTATTGTCCATGCCTCGATGGCTGAAAAAATCGAAATCAGCCATATTTTGCGAATGTCCCCGAGCGACGCCCTCAAGTTGATCGCTCCAAACTAACGATTTGAGGCCGCTCTCTATACGCTTTTGATTAACAATGTCAAAGGCAACGTGCTCGATCGAAGCGATCTTTACCATCACCGATGCATTTACACCCGAAGCTTTTGATTCAACGATACGGACCCGCCCCGGTTCCTTTGGAGTGTCGTCGTCACTATCAAGAAACCGAGTCAAACCCGTCTCGATGTCGTTTAATCGAGTTCCGACGTTTGGACCGGAAGCATCTTTCGTTGAATTGGATTGTGCAAATGAGTTTGTTGCCAGAGCGGCAAACACAAATAAAAATAAGACGAGCTTTTTGTTCATTAAGACCTCACTTCGGCAGCCGGACGCCCTGTTTTATTCAGGCTCCTGACTTTGCGCATGTCCTCACGGACACTTGCCTTTTCGGATAAGGTGGTAAACCCTGATGGTTTTACCTAGTTAAACAAATTTGTAATGAGTTATTTATTCCAGAAAACGGTGAAATATATTTTCTCCGCAGGAACGCAGTAATGTGGGCAACTTCATACAAGATGGACAGGATATACAGGATTAATTTGGTTGCATCTTTATCTTGTGCATCCTGTTTATCCAGTTAAATTCCCCTCTGCTTTTCAGCGGCTCTGCGGTAATATATTTACATGAGCAAGATAGCGTTAGCTGTTCACGGTGGTGCGGGTACAATTTTTAGGTCGCAAATGACGCCTGATCTTGAACGCGAGTATCGCGGCGGTCTTGAAACTTCGTTAATAGCCGGTTGGGCGATATTGTTGGGCGGTGGATCTTCCCTGGATGCTGTCGAGACGGCGGTCGCATCGCTCGAAGATTTTCCGCTTTTCAACGCCGGTCGCGGTGCGGTATTTACCCACGAAGGCAAGCAGGAGATGGACGCAGCCATTATGGACGGCCATAAACTAAAAGCCGGTGCGGTTGCGTTCGTCAAAAATATCCGTAATCCGGTCAAACTCGCCCGTCTCGTGATGGAACGGACCGAACACGTCCTGCTCGCTGGCGAAGGTGCCAATCAATTCGCCGAACAGATCGGCGTCCGTACAGAGCCTGACGAATATTTCTTTACCGAACACCGCTGGCTGCAATTGCAGGAAGCCATGGCAGAAGGTCGTGTTCAATTGGATCACACTACGGCCAAACCTATCGGAACTGTCGGGGCCGTGGCTTGTGATATTAATGGATTTCTCGCAGCAGCAACATCGACAGGCGGCATGACCAACAAAAAATTTGGCCGCGTCGGCGACACGCCAATTATTGGCTCCGGCAACTACGCTGACGACACTTGTGCCGTCTCATGCACCGGCCACGGCGAATATTTTATGCTTGGGGTCACTGCATTTGATGTAGCCGCGAGGTTGAAATACAAAGGCTTAAGTCTCGATGACTCTGCTCGCGAAACTATCGACCATCTCACCGAAATAAACGGCGAAGGCGGCCTAATAGCTGTCGATACCCACGGCAACGTCACATTGCCGTTCAATTCCGAAGGCATGTATCGCGGTTATATTCACTATAATGGAAAGATTGAAATCCAGATTTATGGGAAACACTAAGTTAGTAACAGATTACTTCAACATCTCACCCAAAGCTTTTATTGACAAAGGTTCTCTTTTGCGATGAATCATCGCGTGACAATTCGCACAAACAGGACGCAAATCTTCGATTGGGTTTATCGAATAGGTCTTTCCTATGTTTGCTATCTGCTCTAAATGATGAACGTGTATAAATTCACGACCAAATTCTCCGTACTTTTCCTCGAAGTCAAAGCCGCAGACAGTACAAGAGTAGCCATAATGTTCAATACACTTTCGACGAGCATAAGGGTTTCGCTCATACTTTGTTAGCCTAATTTCGGTTGGGGTGCCTTCGACATAAACCTTCTGTCTTCCAGACTTATCGGAAACAAACGGATTGTTGCGAGTTGATTCGTTGCTAAGAAACCTAAACCAAATCGATTCAAGTTTCTCTACAAGATGGTCTTTGACCGACGTGCCTGAAGCTTGTGGGTGCCAATTCTGTTCGAACAATTCTTCTTCCAGACTAGAGACATTAAGAATCGGGTCTTTATCTGCATTAAAAAGTGCTTCAAAAGAAACGTCAACATAAAGAGCTTTTTTGTTTTCCCCGCTCCAATGCTTTTCAAGAAAGGGCGTCGTCGCAGCAAAACCGGCACCAATAAGTCCTCTCGGTTCTTTGCCTACACGAAGAAGAAATATACGGTCACCTGACTGAATTGATTTAGTCACGCCACAACTCCATCGTTGAGAACTGCGACCCGTCAAGTCAACTTCGGCAATATCGGACTCAAGTGTTTCCCAATCCCACTTTTTGGGATTCCAAAGCATCAAGTAAGTCTTCATTTTTCCCCATTCACAATATCTCTATATTCTTGAACGTACTTAATATCGTCTGGCACTCTGTCAGCCAAGGTCACGACAAGCTCGCCTTTGCGTCCGTATTTGATCGCGTGGTGTATCGCAGCGCGGCTTTCGGGTATGATGCGAACAGTCGGCTCTTTCTTGCTTTGGGCGATTCCCTCCTGCAATAGAGCGTGCAATTTTTCGGGTGTGCGGCCACGCAGATAATCGCCTGTTCGGATAACGATGCGGTCAAAGTTTTCACCCGCGATCTTGCCAAATTCGCGAATATCGTCATCGCGGCGGTCGCCAGTTCCATTGAGAACGCACGTTCTATACTTATTAGGTAGTTTCGAGATAAAGTTAGTTAACCCTCTGAGTCCGGCTGGGTTATGGGCATAGTCCATAAGCACAGTAACGTCTCCGATCTCTACGAAATTGAGTCGTCCCGGTGTCTGGGCCATGCCGGAATTAAATGTTGTAAGGCCATTACGGAGGTCTTCGAGCGAGATGCCGTGAACAAAACATGCAAGCGTCGCGGCGAGTACATTTTGCACCATAAACTCAGCACGTCCACCGTAGGTCAGCGGTATATTTACAGCACGCTCGATACGGACTTTCCATTTACCTTTGAGAATAGTGACGTAGCCATTCTCATAAACGCAAGATATGCGACCACGTTCGGCACGGCGTTTAATAACTGGATGATTTTCGTCCATCGAAAAACACACGACCTTGCCATCAACCAGTTCTTTCATCTTATAGACGAGTGGATCTTCGGCATTCAGAACAGCAAAACCTTTCTTTGACACGGAACGCGGCACCACCGATTTTACGCGAGCGAGATCTTCGAGCGTGTTTACGTCCTTGAGACCTAAGTGATCGGCGGCGACATTCATCACGATACCGATATCGCAGTGGTCAAAGCCCAACCCTGAGCGGATAATACCGCCGCGAGCCGTCTCAAGCACAGCCACATCAACCGTCGGATCTTTTAGCACAAGTTGAGCCGAAACAGGCCCTGTATTATCACCAGCTACGATCTGCTGATTGCCGATATATGTGCCGTCTGTAGTCGTAAACCCGACCGTGCGGCCGCTGTTTTTCAGAATATGAGCGATAAGTCGCGTCGTCGTCGTTTTGCCATTCGTGCCCGTGATCGCAAAGATCGGGATACGTGCCGGAGTTCCCGGCGGGAAAAGCATATCGATCACGTGTTCCGCTACATTGCGCCCGATTCCCTCGCTCGGGGCAAGATGCATACGAAAGCCCGGAGCCGCGTTGACCTCGATGATCCCGCCGCCGTTCTCGCTAAGCGGCTCGCTTACATTCGGAGCGATGACATCAACACCTGCAACATCTAGCCCGATTATCTTAGCTATTCGCTCGAATAAAAATACATTCTCAGGGTGCACCTCGTCAGTCCTGTCGATAGCAGTACCACCGGTAGAGATATTTGCCGTCGTCTTGAGATGTAGTTTCTCGCCTTTCTTAAGAACCGTGTCGAGAGTGTATCCGGCCTTAGCAATGCACCGCATCGTTTGATTATCAATGTCTATCTGCGTCAGCACATTTTCATGTCCATAGCCTCGACGAGGGTCCTCGTTTGTTTTTTCGATCAGTTTTTGGATGGAGCTTTTACCGTCACCTATAATATGCGCCGGAACACGTTCGGCGACCGCGATCAGACGGTTATTTACAACCAATGCACGAAAATCTTCACCGATCAACTGCTTTTCGACGATGATGTATCGCGAATATTCCTTAGCTTTTTCAAATGCGATATTGGCATCGGCAAGATTGGTGATACCGACGGTCGCACCTTTACCATGATTACCATCAAGTGGTTTAATTACAACGGGATAGCCTACATTACCTATAGTATCTTCGAGGTCTTCGATGTCACGTATTTTGTAGCCTTTCGGAACCGGAACACCCATGTCACCAAGCAGCTTTTTGGTCGCGTGCTTGTTCCCGGCTATATCGACCGAGATCATATTCGTATTTACGGTAGTTGTCGCTTGAATACGCTTTTGATGTACGCCGTAGCCAAGTTGGACAAGCGACTGATCATTGAGCCGAATGAATGGAATATCGCGATTATCAGCTTCCTCGACCAGTGAGCCGGTCGATGGGCCGAAACGCACATTCTCACGGATCTCACGCATTTCCTGAATATCAGCAGCAAGCCCCGATTTTATTTCCGTTAGATCTTTGCCCTCTGCCAAATCGAGCCACAAACGAACCGCCGTTCTTCCGGCAAATCGCCCCACCTCTTCTTCAAGATAGCTGTAAACGACATTGTAAATGCCTTTTTCACTCGTCTCACGGGTCCGTCCATAGCCGGTGTCCATGCCCGAAAGCGTCTGTAATTCGAGAGCAAAATGCTCTATGGCGTGACCCGCCCAAGTTCCCTCAACTACTCGTTTTAGAAATCCGCCTTCTTCGCCGTAGCTGCAGCCGTGCGATTGCAGTGTCGGCAAAACCTCGACCATGCGGTCATAAAAGCCCTTGATCTTATTCGTCGGTTTTTTCTCATACGCACCTATATCGAGACGCATTATAATCAGCTTTTTCCAGTAACCGCTCCAATAGTTTGGCCCTCGAAGGGTGCGTATTTCTAAGATTTCCATAAGATTCTTTTGCCACGAATTACACGAATACCACGAATTCGGAATCGATTTGTGTAATTCGTGTAATTCGTGGCTAAAACTCCTTTCTTATCCCAAGTCTGGTAACAAAAACTCATTCGACGGCTGTATCGGATTGCGGTCGAGGTAGTTGTAAACAAGCCCCTCACGCAGGACGTGAAACTGAACCCCGCAGATACTAAATGCTTCGTTATCTGCAACTTCGGCTATCTCATTGAATGTAATTTCTGAGCCATCTACAATCGTGGTCGAGCCTTGCCCAAATACCTCCATTACTCCGTGACCGTCTAATATAATAGCCGTATTTTCATCAATTCCTATACCCAAATTATAAGGATTATACGACACTGCCGTGATTAGACGGCTGATACGTCCGCGTTCACTAAAATGCTGGTCGATGATGATATTTTTCAGAAATCCAAGCCCCGGCGAGAGCTTGACGGCATTTTTATGCGGATGTGAGCTCGGCTCACCACGAACGATCATCGACGTACTCATCGCAGCCGCCCCGGCGCTTGTTCCCGCCATTACGACATTGGTTTCACGAACCTTTTTTCGCAGAGCCTCAGCAAGCTTGGTTCCGCCAAGCAAAGACACAAGCCGCATCTGGTCGCCGCCAGTCATAAAGACTCCCGTAACGCCGTCGGTTAGCTTTTCGACATCCGCTTGGACAATGTCCTGCCGGGAGGTCGCTCGCAAAACACGCGGATTTGCCACACCCAAGTTTCTAAAAGCCTGTGTATAAACATCCGCCGCAAACTCCGGAAAGTCCGACGCGACCGGCACGATTAGCACTTCTGCTTTGTCGCCGCCCGCTAATTCGAGAAACTTCTTTAAAATCCGCCGCTCGTTATATTTGTCCTCTGCCCCGCCAATGACGAGCAGATGTCCGCCGATGATCTCTCGATCGTGCGATTCACTCATTTGTTAATTTTTACCTGCTAAATTAAAGAAAACTTTACACTAAGTTAGTGTAAACTTTGGTCCGGGTCAAGATTTGAAGCTATTTAACACCGAGCTAACTGAGATTACTGAGATAAAATCTGTTTCTAACTTCCGAGTTCTCTGTGAACTCTCTGGCTAGAATCTTCGTGTATCTCCTGCAAACTCCGCACTGTGACGTGTTCCGCCGATATTTTAGTGCCAATAGCCTCTATCAAGGCTTCGGCTCCGGTCATTGTGGTTACACAAGGGACGTTGAACTGCAGAGCGGCCTTGCGAATAGCTTTTTCGTCGTAAAATGACGATTTGCCGAGCGGCGTATTGATGATAAGGGCTATCTCGCCCTGACGAATAAGGTCGGCGATGTTCGGGCGGCCCTCGTTGACCTTAAATACTGTCTCGCATTCTAGGCCTACCTCATGCAGACGATTTGCCGTGCCGTATGTCGCAACTAGATCAAAACCAAGTTTATTGAGTCGCCGAGCGAGCAGAACGGCCTGGCCTTTGTCTGTATTGTTGACCGAAATAAACGCCTTGCCCTTAAGCGGCAGCATCAATCCAGCACCTTCCATCGCCTTGCCGTAAGCCTCGCCAAATGTCGAGCCGACGCCCATCACCTCGCCTGTCGAGTGCATTTCCGGCCCTAAGATCGGATCTACACCCGCGAATTTCTTAAACGGAAACACGGGTGATTTTACAAATATCTGCGGCACCGCCAGCACGTCCGGCAGGTTAAAATCAGCAAGCTTTTTATCACCAGCCATCGCCAGCGAAGCGATCTTTGCGATCTGAACTCCGGTCGCTTTTGCGACGAACGGCACCGTTCGCGAGGCACGCGGATTGACCTCGATCACATAAACACGGTCGTTTTGGACAGCGAACTGTATGTTCATGAGCCCGACAACTTTTAAAGCCCGTGCGAGCAGACGAGTATAGTGTTGGATCGTTTCGAGATGCTCGGCGGCAATTTTTTGTGCGGGCAGCACGCTTGACGAGTCACCGGAGTGAATTCCGGCTTCCTCTATATGCTCCTGAATCCCGGCGATGACGACCGTATCGACATCTGACAATGCATCGACATCGATCTCAACTGCACGCTCAAGGAATTTGTCGATCAGAATCGGTTTTTCCGGCGACGCATCGACCGCAGACCGCATATATTCGTCCAGCGACTCATCATCATAAACTATCGCCATCGCGCGTCCGCCAAGAACAAAACTTGGCCGCACCACTATTGGATAACCTATCTTATTTGCAACAACTTTCGCTTCATCAGCTGATGTAACAGTGGAGTTTTCCGGACAAGGTATCTTAAGCTCGTCGAGCAACGCTCCAAAGCGTTTTCTGTCTTCGGCAAGGTCTATCGAATCCGGCGAAGTACCGATAATCGACACACCTGCTTCGTGCAGTCTATTGGCAAGATTCAGCGGCGTCTGACCGCCGAACTGGACGATCACTCCATCCGGTTTCTCAACATCGACAATGTTCATTACATCCTCGAATGTAAGAGGCTCGAAATACAATCTGTCCGAAGTGTCGTAATCCGTCGAAACCGTCTCAGGATTGCAGTTGACCATTATGGTCTCAAAATCAGCGTCATGCAGAGCAAAGCTCGCGTGACAGCAGCAGTAATCAAACTCGATACCCTGCCCGATCCGATTTGGTCCTGAGCCAAGGATCATTATCTTTTTACGTGCCGTCGGTTCTGCTTCGCACTCGGCCTCGTAGGTCGAATACATATACGGCGTGAATGATTCGAACTCCGCTCCGCATGTATCGACGCGCTTATAGACAGGTGTTATACCTAATTCTTTCCGCACTTTACGCACGTCAAGTTCAGGTGAATTCGACATGAAAGAAATACGTCTGTCCGATAGCCCCACCTCTTTTGCACCGCGCATCTCATCCGCCGAGTATTCATTGAGCGGCTTGCCGTCGATCGCGGCCTGCAGTTCCATAACCTGAGCGAGCTGATCGAGGAACCACGGGTCGATCTTTGTCAGGCGATGAACTTCCTCGATCGCGTAGCCGTTTTGCAGAGCGTAGGTAATATATGAAAATCGCTGCGAGTTTGGCCGGGCTAGTTTTCGCTGTAACTCAGCATCAGATATTCCCCGCAAACGCAATGGTTTAACCGCCTCAAGTGAACGTAACCCCTTAAACAGAGACTCCTTAAAAGTTCGGCCTATCGCCATAACTTCCCCAACGGATTTCATCTGCGTTCCGAGCACGTCTTCTGCACCGGGAAACTTTTCAAACGCCCACTTTGGGATCTTCGTCACGACGTAATCGATCGTCGGTTCAAACGATGCAGGCGTCTTTTTCGTGATGTCGTTTGGTATCTCGTCGAGGGTGTAGCCTACAGCAAGTTTGGCGGCGATCTTTGCGATTGGAAAGCCTGTCGCTTTTGACGCAAGAGCAGACGAGCGAGACACACGCGGGTTCATCTCGATGATGCGGACATCGCCGTTTTCAGGGTTAACTGCAAACTGAATGTTAGAGCCGCCTGTCTCAACACCCACCTTGCGGATGCATGCGATAGACATATCACGCAACCGCTGATATTCGACATCGGTCAGAGTCTGAGCGGGAGCAACTGTTATCGAATCACCGGTGTGGACACCCATCGGGTCAAAATTTTCGATCGAGCAGATAATGACGACGTTGTCATTGAGATCCCGCATTACTTCAAGCTCGTATTCTTTCCAGCCGAGGATAGACTCTTCGACCAATATCTGCGAATTTGGCGACGCGGCAAGCCCGCCGCGCGCTATCTCTTCGAATTCCTCGGGGTTATAAGCCGTGCCGCCGCCTGTGCCGCCAAGAGTAAAACTCGGGCGAATGATCGCCGGATATCCTGTCGTTTCGACTATTGCGGCGGCTTCCTCCCAGCTGTAAGCAAAACCGCCTTTGGCAGAGGGAATGCCGATCTCATCCATCGCTGCTTTGAAAAGCTCACGATCCTCGCCAACCTTGATGGCATCGATATTGGCACCGATCATTTTGACGCCAAATTTGTCGAGGATTCCCGCTTCAAACAATTCGATAGACAGGTTAAGCCCTGTCTGGGCCCCTACGGTCGGCAGTAAGGCATCAGGACGTTCTTTTTCAATTATTGCGGTGAGTGTTTCGAGTGTTAGCGGCTCGATGTAGGTGCGGTCGGCGATCTCAGGATCGGTCATGATCGTCGCCGGATTTGAATTGACCAACACGACCTCAAAGCCTTCTTCTTTCAATGCACGGCACGCTTGTGTGCCGGAATAATCAAATTCGCAAGCCTGCCCGATGATTATCGGGCCCGAACCAATTATCAAGATCTTGTGAATATCGTCGCGTCTTGGCATTATTCTAAACTCTCGATTATACAAAAAAAGTGCGGTCACCTGAACCGCACTTTTCGAATAGAAATATTAACTCCCGCTTAATGCGGAAATTTAGGTATTTTCGGCACTTTATTTTGTATTTGTTGGGTCGCGTCGTTGATCTTGCCAGACAAAACATTATCCAGATTCAGAGCCATATTAGGATCTATTTTCTTGAGCTGGTCATAGACCTTTTTGGCTTCTTTTTTGTTGCCGCTCGCGAAAAAAGCCTCGCCAAGGTTAAATAAACCGCGGACACTCTTGCTGTCGAGGCCAACGACCTGTTTGAACAGCGCAATTGCATTGACAAAATCCTTGAGCCCACGAAACCCGACACCAAGTTGATTGAGTGCAATGGCCCATTTTGGATGGAGGCTGACGGCTGTGTTGAGAGAGTTTACCGCTTCCTGATACTCGCCGAGGGCATTATGCGTTGAGCCGAGGTTCATATATGCCGCATCAAGTTTCGGATCCTGCTCGACAGCTTTTTGCAAAAATATCTTGCTCTGCTCGTAATTGACCTTAGCAGCCTCATCATTTTTTGCTGTGGTCAAAGTATAGCCGGCGTTGTAATACGCCCACCCGAGATTGGTATTGTCTATCGCACTTGGACTTAATTCCTTAGCCGTATTGAGACGTGCGACCGCTTTTTCCCATTCGTTGGTCTTGCCCAGGCAAAAGCCCCATTCGCTATAAAGATCGGGTGTTTTTATACCGTCAGACGCTACTTTGTATTCGGCGTTTGCATCCGGGAATTTTTCGAGTTGACGATAGGTACTCGCTAGATTTGCGTGTGCCTGTGAGTTTTTTGGGTCGTATTTGATGGTCTGCTGATAGGCGTTTTCGGCGTTGTTATAGTCGCCTTTGTTGTAATACGCGACCCCTATGTCGAACGACGCTGCCGAATTCGACGGCTCCATCTCGATCGTCTTTTGATATGCTGTGATCGCCTCGTCCGGCTTATCCATACGGTCGAGCGTCTGGCCGCGATAATATTGGGCGGAGGCAAATTTTGGATCCAATTCGAGCGTCTTATCAAATGCCGCAAGAGCCTCGTCGTTTTTGTTTTGTTTGAACAACAAAACGCCACGCAGATAACGAGTCTCGACCGTGTCGATCTTGGCAGCATCGGCTTTTTGAAGACTCGCTTCGGCTTTTGAAATATCGCCTTTATCCAGATATGAGAGACCCAGCGGCGGATAAAGCATTGTGTATTCGGGGTTTATCGCAACCGCCTTTTCGTAATTAGTTATCGCTTGATCGTTACGATTATGAGCATCGTGGATCGCTCCGAGTTTGGCGTAGGCGACATCATTTTGCTTATCGAATTTGATCGCTTCCTCAAAAATGGCCACGGCAGCGTCGTTATTTGTCTCTCCGGCGGCATCAATGCCTTTAGCCGTTAGAGCATTGCTGAGGCCTTCGGACGCTCGCGTGTTTTTCGAATTTTGAACCAATGCAGCACGGTAATTATCTATGGCGAGATCCGTTTTGTCTGTATCGAGGAATGTCTCAGCTTTTGCTGTCAGAGTATTCGACAGTGCGATCTTTTTGTTGGCTGCAACGATCGCGGCCTTTTTTCGGGCAGCTATCGCAGCTGCTCGCCTTTTCTTTTCGGCTGCGGCTATCTGGCTCGCAGTGCGTGCAAAAGACCCTCCATTACCTGCACTATGCCCAACGGACACCTTGCCGCCACTCGACCGCCTTTGCGGCTCTTTACGCGACCCGCGAAAAACAAACACACTCGATCCGCCGACAATATCCTCGGTCGCAACAAGGTCCTGTGCGGCAACGTTTTGCGGCAGCGGGATGATCGAAAATAAAATGGAGAATATCAGCAGAAGCGAAAATTTAACTCTCATAAGCGGCATCCTCGAAATAATATTATACGACAATCGGTTCCTGCTGTTCGAGATTTTTTCCTCTAGCTCAAAAACCCACAAATTCTGGCTCAGGATGAAGTTTGATGCTGAATTTAGCAGAGACGGCGGCTTGAATTTCGCTTTTGAGCAATAAAATGTCCGCCGCAGAAGCACCGCCTCGATTGATGACGGCGAGCGTATGTTTGGATGAAAGTCCGGCATTTCCAAGAGCAAATCCCTTGTGAAAACCGGCATTCTCGATCAACCAAGCTGCGGGTATTTTTACGGCGTTACCAAATGGGAACGACGGCAGGATGCCGTGCTCTGCATGTAATGCTGTGAGTTTTTCCCTGCTGATAATGGGGTTTTTGAAGAATGAGCCTGCACTTCGTAAATTGGGATCATCAGCGTCGATGACCATCGATTTCGAACGCCGTATCTGCAAAACTGCATCGCGAACTTCACGTAACGAAGGTTGCCGTTCCCCAAAATGCCCGATCAAATCTTTGTAAACGGTCTTTGGCGTTCCGCCTTTTTCCAGTGCAAAGGTAACGCTCAAAACAATGTATCGATTGCGTTGGGTCGAATTAAATATGCTCGTGCGATAGGTAAATACGCATTCGGTATTTGTCACTGTTACAAATTCCTGACTATTACGGTCGTAGCACCGCACCGAAACTATCGTCTCGGCGACTTCTTGTCCGTAGGCCCCAACGTTTTGAACCGGCGTGCCGCCGACTAATCCCGGTATTCCGCTCAGTGTCTCGACGCCTGCGAGATCGTTGTCAACGCAATACGAGACGAAAGTATCCCAGTCCTCGCCAGCTTGAGCGATTAGCATACCGGCAGCATCTCTCAAAATTCCTTTCAATGCGATCTGCATAACTAAGCCGTCAAACCCGGCGTCCGCGATCAAAACATTGCTCCCGCCGCCGAGAATAAATACCGGCAAGCCCTTGCTTGTAGCAAATTCAAGAGCTTCGACGACCGAGTCTTCGCTTGTAGCACGGACAAAATATCGTGCTTCACCACCGATCTTGAATGTCGTGAGCGATGCCAGGCCGATATTTTCCTGAATAATTAGCGGTTTGGTCATAAAAAAATTGATCCGCTTAAATTTATAAGCGGATCACATGAATTGCAAGATCAATGTCACCCAATGACTAGAGTTTAGCGATGTTCATCTCTTTCTCAAGCTTGAGAGCCTCGAGGGCATTAAGCGGTTTCAGGCGATCAATGATCTTTTTCACATCATTGCCTTTCCTGAGTTTGATCAAAGCGTAACCCAGACTGGCTAGTGCCGGGACGTAATTAGGCTCCTTGTCAGTAACGGCCCGAAACCATTTAGCCGCGTTTTCAAAATCATTGGTCTTGTAATAGGCCGTGCCGAGTGCATATCTAGAAAAACTCCACTCCGGGTGTTTGTCAACGATCCGTAACAACGATGTGACGGCTCCGGCAAAATCACCCTGATCAAGTTGTACGGCACCGAGATTTTGCAAGGCCCCGTCCGCAACCGCCGGGCTTTCGGCGATAGCCTTGAGCAAGGCGGTTTTTGCCATTTCAAGTTTAGCTTTTCCGGCAACTAGATCTTTGTTGTCTAGACCCACACGGGCTGCGTTGTAATAGACCCATCCGAGGTTTGCGTAGTCGATTGGGTTATTCCCGATACGAACCGCCTCTTCCATTGCCTTGACGGCTACC
>JAYVOS010000391.1:0-3793 GCA_043757775.1 Chloracidobacterium sp.
GCCGCAAAACCGACCGTTGTCGTTGCAAACAAAGCTCTTAGCTTTGAATCAGTTATCGGCCTGAGCAGCACCTGCCAACGCACAGCACGCAGAAAATACCCGAAACAAATACCCAAAAACGCGAGCACCAGATAATACGGATTCGCCTTTTTCAGACTGTCGCTAACCTCGTTCCAGTCAAGATTCCGGAAAAAGAACCAGAATATAAAGACCGCGACCAGGATCAGCAGTATAAATTTAATGTATTTGCGCAAAAACTATAACCCGTGAACAGTCAACGGTAAACAGTTAACGGTGCTCCCAGAAAGTAATTAGAACCGACAAACAAAGAAGATACAGCATCGACGGACAACGGACAACTGATAACGGATAGCTAGAATGGAAAATTGAAAATGGAAAGATAATGTTGACCGAAATTCTGATCGTTATCTACTGCATTCATTAGGGTTGCGGGTATCCGCACCGTTTGAGCGTCAAAACGGCACGTCAGGTCAGCAAATAGACCCTTTCAGGTCCGCAAAAAGCACCCCTCAGGTCTGCAAAATACCCCCTTTTGGTCAACACATTCGCCCCCGCTTTTTAACGAAATTTTTCCATCGAGGCCATAGAACTTTGCGCAAGGCTTTGCGGACAATAGCGTCCATCGCGACCATCGAAAGCGGGTTGACAGACGGCTTCGGCAAAAGTTGGATCAAAGACATCATCGCTGAGACGTTTCCCCGCATATTTGGCATCTACGTCAACCCGGGCTTTGCCCGTCTATTTGCGGAAAAAGTTCTACTTTTCCGTCAAGCCCTTTAAAAAAACCTTGCGGCTTCGCCGCCGTGCGGAGGCATAGCCTCCAAGAATAAGAGATGAAACCAGCCGGAAAAGCACAGCTTTTCCGCAAATAGAGCGGCACAGCCGCAGTTTGTTCTTTTTCTCGGGCTTACTCTTTTTGCGGGACTTAAGCCAAAACAAAAAGGACGTTAAAACGCCCTTCGGATTCTCTTGCCGATACTGCCCACGCCGTAAACGGCGTGGCTATATGCCCTGCGGGAGTCCGCCGCCTCGCGAAGCGTTTTCGCACGCCGGTAGATGTTTTTATTTAGAGTCGAAAGGCAAAGAAATCACAGGTGAAACCCCATTATTTAATTGGGTAATAAAAAAGGCTTCGGCATTCGACGAAGCCATTTTAGTTAATAATTCGGTCCCTGTTGGTTACTGAGCGATAAAATCGACATTCGAAAGGTTATCAGTAACACTCAGCAACTGAGGCGTGAATGTGAATCGTCTTGACCTGACGGCGATGATATACGTCTGTCCGGCTTCGACGTCGTCAAACTGATATGAGCCGCGTCTAGTAGTGATCGCTTGCCGCGTGACACCCTGGCTGTCCGTAATGGTTACCATCGCATTGGTCAATCCTCGCCCGCCTGCGAGCATCACTCGTCCCGAAACCGTGACGCCCGCCGCTGTCGGCACAAATGCCGGGCCAAAACGCAGGACACGATTATTGTTAAGGTCCCCCACAAACAAATTTTGCGAGGCTTCGTCAAAGAATATTCCATAAGCGTAAGCGAGCGAACTCGCAGAGAGGCCGCTGGTATTGGCCGTTCCGGTCGTAAAGTTTGGCTGTCCGAGGACGTTAGAGGCGTTTGCACCGTTAGCAAGCGTTACCGCACTGTTAAAGATCAAGACACGGTTATTAAGGGAGTCCGTGACGTAGAGCCGCCCGGTGCTGTCAACGGCTACACCGATTGGACTGTTCATGCCGTTTTGTGTAGTTGCGGTATTGGAGGTTATAAAATCCGGTTGGCCGAGTACTGCGTCGGCATTTGCACCATTTGCTTTGGCCGCAGCGTTGTCAAACCTTAGTACTCGGTGGTGGAACTGGTCCGCGACCCATATTCGCCCCGCCGAATCGCCCACAACACCAGCCGCTTCGTCCATACGGCTTTGCGTTGGGGCAGAGGGAAAATTTGTTACAAAATCTGGCTGGCCAAGTACGCCGTCTGCATTTGCACCGTTGGCTTTTGCCGCAGCGTTATCAAACCTGAGGATCCGGGAATGGCCAAAATCGGCGACCCACAATCTTCCTGCTATGTCGGCGAAGATGCCGATCGGGAAAGCCATTCCGCTTTGAGTTCCTGCCGGGTTAGACGTTGTAAAAAGCGCTTGCCCGAGAACGCCGTCGGCATTCGCTCCGCTCGTTTTAGTTGCCGCGTTATCGAAATGTAGGACGCGCGAGTTACCGTATTCTGTAACCCATAATCGTCCCGCGGTGTCGACCGTCAATCCTTGTGGGGCGTACATTTTACTCTGTGTCGTTCCTTGCGTCGTAGTTACAAAATCCGGTTGTCCGAGAACTGCCTCTGCAGCACCGCCATTTGTCGCTGCGGCTACGCTGGTAAACCGAAGGACGCGGTTATTCCCACTTTCCGTCACAAAAACCTTGCCGCTCGACGGGTCGACTACCGCTTGGGCCGGGCCATTGAATTTATTATTGCCAGTGCCTGATGTACCGGTGGTAAATACCGCCTGGCCGAGGACTCGAGTGGCGGGTTGATTGTCGGTCCAGACCGCCGGCACAAATGCCGGGCCAAAGCGCAGGACGCGACTATTAGTAAGATCGCCGACAAACAAATTCTGCGACGATTCATCAAAGAAAACTAGATACGGCGAGTTCAGCGAAGAGGCGGATACTCCGCCGTTGTTTTGGGCATTGGTCGTAAAATTTGGCTGGCCAAGGACGTTTGCGGCATTTGCCCCGTTTGCGAGCGTCGCCGCACTGTTAAAGATCAGAACACGGTTATTACTAATATCTGCAACGTAAAGGCGACCGGAGCTGTCAACGGTTACGCCGGTCGGATTGGCCATGCCGCCTTGTGTGGTTACGGCCGTATTAGTGGTGAAAAGTGTCTGCCCGAGAACACCATCGGCATTTGCACCGTTCGCTTTAGCCGCCGCATTGTCATAACGAAGAACGCGGCTGTTGACCCTATCGGTAACCCACAAGCGGCCGGCCGAATCTTCCACCACGCCGTCTGACTGGTTCATTCCGTTTTGAGTGGTCGCTGGAGTATTCGTCGTAAACAGGGGTTGCCCAAGAACGCCATCTGCGTTTGCCCCGTTAGCCTTGCCCGCCGCATTGTCAAACCGCAGGACGCGGCTGTTGTTCTGATCGGCGATCCAAATCCTTCCGGCCGTATTGACAAAGACGCCGACTGGCAGGATCATTCCGCTTTGGGTGGTCGCTGGAGTGTTCGTCGTAAACAAGGTCTGCCCGAGAACGCCGTCTGCATTTGCGCCTATTGCCTTCGTTGCGGCGTTGTCGAACCTTAGGACGCGGTTGTTGGCTCCGTCTGCGACCCACAAACGCCCCGCCGAGTCGATCGTCAGCCCTTGAGGAGATTGCATCTTGCTCTGCGTTGCTCCCGCTGTGCCGGTCACAAAGTCTAACTGTCCGAAAACGGATTCGGCCGCTCCGCCGTTTGTCGCTGCCGACAAACTCGTAAACCGTAAGACGCGGTTATTGTTAGTGTCCGCAACAAAAACCTTTCCGCTCGTCGGATCGACAACGGCCTGTGCGGAGACAGTGAATTTATTATTGTTTGTGCCGGGAGTAACTGTTACAAAGTTCGGCTGACCGAGCACACGCGAAGCAGGCTGATTGTCAGACCAGGAAAACGCGGCAGTGGCGGACGGCGCTTCGACAACGGGTGTGATATTTACATCCTTCGCCGTATCATCCAACCTCGACCTCTGCTGCATCCTGCCTGCCGGAGCAAGCGAGAATAAAAACCCGGTCAAG
>JAYVOS010000392.1:0-14264 GCA_043757775.1 Chloracidobacterium sp.
CGGTCGCAGGTATACTATCAAGGCCAAATAGCATTAAGATCGCGAGACCAACAAAAAAAACCCTGTTTTTCATAACCAACACGTTGAACCTCTTGAATAATAATATATTTCCGCCTGTAATACTAAACTCTGTGATGCAAGAAGTATTCTGCGAGTTTCCGCAAATGTTCAGCAGTTGCGCTAGACTCTAAGCAATTGTTGCTATGAATGACATAACACCAGCTGATCTGACCCGTGGCCGTAAACTCAAAATCGGTGCAATAGCCGCTCCTATTATACTAATGTTGCTGCCGGCGCTCCTTACGCTCGTTCTGTTATTAATGACATTCGGCGGGGGCCCATTAACCGCAGTTATTCTGTTTGCGGGTATCGTTGCCACGGTCATTGGTTTTGTAAGCGGCATTGTGGTAGCGGCAATACTCGCCAGTAAACGCGCTGGGTGGACAAAAGAAATGCGCGAGATCATAGCAGCTGATGGTATAAAAGCAGAAGAGATCGAGTGGTTTCGTAATGAACTCAAATCTAATGAAAAACGAGCTTTAAAAGCCGTCGGTGCTCGTGATCTGCTGCTCGCAGATGCATACCGAGAGACTCTCGCTTCGCGCCTTACAGCCACTCGGATCGTTAAGTCATCTAAACGCGAGCTGCTAATGGCAAAGCGTCGTCAGAATTCGCTGAAACAATTAAAAAGTGTGCGCTCAGATGATTTCCAGCTCGAGATCGGTAAAGATATCGAGAAGATCGCGAACATAAACATCGAGGCGAAAGTGATACTTTCAGAGGCCGAGGCAAGATTACAAATGATCGAAGCGGCTGCAAGTCGCGGCGGCAATCTCGCTGATTCAGAGCTCGCTCTTAAAAAGCTATCCGCCAGGACTGCCGAGCTTCCACTTGCTTTGGAATCCGCAAAAATGACCGAAGAGATCAGGAGGGAGCTTGAAAACGAAGAGATCGAAGCCAACCGTCCACTTAATATCGACAATTAAAAAGACGCAGCTCTTGCGAACCGCGTCTTTTAAGATTTTCTGGCGAGAGGAAAACCGCGAAACCGTTCGAACGTATGAATTGAACCTGTCAGTTACAGGTGGGTGGCTTTCTGCTCTTGCGAGCATCAAAGCTAGCGTCTATGGCTCGGCTCCGTAGAGAAAAGCACCGACAATCGGCATTAGCCTCCCGGTATTCATATGTTGGCTCAATTATGTATGCGTCCGGTATCGAGGAACGCAGTTAAATATCCTTCGCCAATTGGATTCTAGCACAGCTAGGCCGAATGCAAAATGAAAATGTTTAGAGTGCGCGATTTAATGCGTTCTTTTGTGTGCATTAGAAACTTATGCGATAAATCGAGCATTCTGAACTCTTATTGTTCCGTATGTATTTCTTGTGGAGAAATGTTACGGTGTTTCAAAATACGATCAAGCATTTCCGAGCATTCTGTGCTGCGTGTCGCGAGTTGAGCGTCGCTCTGGGCCTGTGAATGTTTTAATTGGAAAAACTCGTCTGCGATGTGCAGAGCAGCCAGAATGCCTACCTTGAGCGAATCGACTGTCATCGTGCCGGACGAGATTTCACGCATTTTACGATCGACATACTCGGCAAGCTCATGAATATACTCATTGTCACCGTCCGAACGTATGCTATACGTCTGATTATATATCTCTACTCTGATGGTTTGTTCCGACATATTTAGCGTCCCACGGCCTCCGCAACGTCAGAATCTATCATAGTCATCGCATCGAGCATGGCTTCGACCTTTAATTGGATGGAATCACGCTCAGAAAGCAGATCTGTCAGCTTGTCCTCGGCTGCCTTTTTATCAGCAATAGCGTTAGCGGCTTCGCTGCGTAGGGAAACTACTTCTTTCTCAAGTTTTTCCTTTTCATCTCGCATTTTCTTGGCGTATTCGATCGTTAGATAGATCTTATCTTCAAGATGCGAGAATTTTTCCATTCCCGTTAAGGCGTTCATCAATGGGTCTCCAAAAATGGGTGTAAGACTGTGGAAATTATTATCAAGACTTTTAATGAAAACTTCAAGTAAAAGATGAAGGTTTTATTGAAAACGAGGTTTTATGGCTAGTTTTCGCTCAATTTGAGCTAGAATTTCCTGATGCATTGTCTCAACTTCGTCCTCAACCAGTGTCCGTTCTTCGCTGCGATACTCTAGTCGAATAGTGATTGAACGCTCATCATCAGTAAGCCCTTTGCCTTCGTAAACATCGACAAAGCCCACATTCCGGCAAAGCTCGAAGTTCTGTTCTATCACCGCCTCGCTAATTGCCGCGAAAGTAATATCACGATTCGCAAGCAGCGAAATATCTCGGATGATCGCAGGGTATTTCGCTAAGGGGCCGTATGTAATAGCTGGAACCGGAACCTCAAGTACAGCTTGAAGGTCGATCTCGGCAACATAAACAGGCTGTTTGAACTTATAAGTTGCCGATATTTCGTCGCTAAGACGGCCAACTGAGCCTACAGATCTGTCTCCGATCGAGATTGACGCTGATTGGCCCTTACGCAGATGTTTGACGTCAGCAGCCGCAAACTCAACGTTTCGAATACCAATTATCTCGAGAGCCGATTCCACCACACCTTTTGCATCATAAAAATCAAGCTCACGCACTGCCATCGCCTTATTTTCATGCGTTTCGTTGCCGGTAACAACCAGCGAGAAAAGCTCTCGCTCATTTGGCAAACTGTCATCTCCGGTTTTGGCTGTGAAAACCTTGCCTAACTCGAAAAGCTTGAGATCACGGCGTTGATGATTAAAATTAAGCCGAACAGCCTCGATCAGACCGGGAAGTATGCTTTGACGCATCCGCACAGCTCCGTCAATTACAGAATTCTGTAAGGTAATGTGCTTTTCTTCCGCTCTTTCATCAATTAGACCGGGAACTGTTTCGAATACTCCGTCAAACTTAGTGTCTATAAAACTATACGAAAGTGCCTCGTTAAACCCTGTATCCACAAGTGTTTGACGTAACAACTTCTTACGAACCTCAGTTGTCTGATACTCGCCGGCACCATACGCGGGAGGTAATTCATTGGCGATATTTTCATATCCTATATGGCGAGCGACCTCTTCGATTAGGTCTTCTTCTATCGCAAGATCATGACGCCAAGATGGGGAAATGTAGGTCTGGTCGTCCTCTTTTGCGGCAATACCTAACGCATTCAATATGCGAATCGCCTCAACAGTTTGGACTTCCAAACCGGTCAATCTTTTAACGGCAATTGAAATATTGGCTGACTCTATCTCATTTGCATTGAATTTCGTCGGGTAAATATCGATCAGGTCACCCGCTTCGCCACCTGCGAGTTGGCAAATAAGCTCTGTCGCACGATTTGATGCGTTGATCAGATTATCGATATCCACGCCGCGTTCAAACCTATAACTTGCTTCAGTAGCAAGTCCGAGGCTGCGAGACGTAGCTCTTACGCTCTCACGTTTAAAAAAGGCCACCTCAAGTAACACATTAACCGTTGATTCGGTTATACTCGAATCCAACCCGCCCATTATGCCACCTATCGCGACCGGTTTTTCGGAATCGCACACCACAATCATCGTTTCGTCGAGTTTGCGGTCAACCTCGTCCAAAGTTGTAATGTTTTCGCCTGATCTTGCAGATCGCACGACGATGCGGCCTCCATTGAGCTTATCGAGATCAAATGAATGCATAGGCTGGCCAAGCTCATGCATTACATAGTTAGTAATATCGGCAACATTATTGATCGAACGCTCGCCAATGGCGTCGAGTCGGTCAACCAGCCATTCCGGTGATGGGCCAATCTTAACGTTTTTAATAATTCTTGCGGTGAATCGGTGACATAATTTCGGCACTTCGATCTTTACAATGTCACCCGCCAAAACTGCCGGAAGCGGAACGGTCGCAAAATTCCGCTCAATTTTCAAGCGTCTATTGGTTATAGCCCTGATCTCTCTAGCAACACCCAAATGCGACAGACAGTCAGGCCGGTTCGAGGTCAAGTCAATGTCCAAAACACTATCATCACCGTGAGCGTGAATTCCCTCGACCGCGAGGCCGACACGCGTCAAGACCTCCGCCAATTCCTCAGCAGTCAGATCAATATCGATTAAATCTTTTAGCCATTTGTAGCTGATGTTCATCTAAACTGCTCCAAAAATCTCACATCGTTGTCGAACATCAGACGTATGTCATCCAGCGAATACATCAGCGAACACATACGTTCCAGGCCAAAACCGAAAGCGAAACCCGAATATACTTTTGGATCGACGCCGACCGCTTTCAGCACGTTCGGGTGCACCATTCCTGATCCGCCAAGCTCGATCCAGCCTGAGCCTTTACACGGGCGGCAGCGGTCATTTTCAAATTTGCCTGTGCCGTGACATTTGAAACAGGAGAAATCAAACTCCGCCGACGGCTCTGTAAAAGGGAAGTATGACGGGCGAAAACGTGTAACCGTATCTTCTCCAAACAAACGCTTTAACCATTCGGTGACCGTTCCTTTGAGATGTGCCATCGTGATGCTTTTATCGACACAGAGACCTTCGATCTGGTGAAACATCGGAACATGCGTCATATCCGGCGTATCACGGCGAAAAACCTTGCCCGGTGCGATAATTCGGATCGGCACGCCGCGGCGTTCCATAGCACGTATCTGCACGGTCGATGTCTGCGAACGCAAAGCGTAACCCTCGGTCGTGTAAAATGTGTCCTGCGATTCGCGAGCCGGATGCCCCTCGGGGATATTTAACGCGTCAAAGTTGTAATAATCAGTCTCGATCTCACGATCGTCTTCGATCGAATAACCCATTGACACAAAGATGTCCTCGATCTTTTGCCGCAGAATCGTGATCAGATGCAGATGTCCCGTTGTCGCTCGGCGACCGGGAAGGGTTACATCCAGCCGCTCGCTCTCGATCTTGGCGTCAGTAATGAATTGTTTTAATTTTGTCTCAGCAGACTCGATGTCGGCTTCTATCCCTTTGCTGACCGACTGGACCATTTGCCCAAAAGCTCCGCGCTCCTCAGGAGCGACCTTACCAACGAGTTTCATCGTCTAAGCGATCGCAGATTTTTTGCCGGTATGCTTGACCTTGATCTCGTTAAGACTGCTCAGCATCGTTTCGGCGTCAGCTAGACTGATGTCCTCCAAATTCAGATCGCTACAAGGAGCAAATTCATCAACGAATGCACTTTGAGCTACATCAACTTTTTCTTTCTCTTCGGACATATGCTGTAACTATTTCAGACCGGGATTTAGACAGTATCCGGGCAAAAAGCAATTTTATCAGTCTGAGGTTCGCAAGTCTAACGAAGTCTATGAAAGCAAAGAACTTTCGCGTATTTTATAGGTGCATAACCGTCTGTTATCATAACGATTATGAAAGCGATAGTTAAAAGTAAAGCTGAACCTGGCCTGTGGCTCGAAGACGTTCCCGAACCTAGTATCGGCATTAATGATGTCCTCATTAAGTTGAAAAAGACAGGTATCTGCGGTACCGATGTCCATATCTACAACTGGGATGCGTGGGCACAGAGCACTATCAAAGTGCCGACAGTGCTAGGCCATGAGCTGGTCGGCGAGATCGTCGAGGTGGGCACGAACGTAAACGATTTCTACATCGGCGACATAGTCAGCGTCGAGGGCCATCTGGTCTGCGGCCGCTGCCGTAATTGTCTTGCAGGGCGGCGTTATAAATGTGCCCGCACACTTGGGTTTGGCGTTAATACTGATGGTGGATTTGCCGAATATATGGCTGTTCCGATGACTAAT
This sequence comes from Chloracidobacterium sp., assembly GCA_043757775.1. Lineage (GTDB taxonomy): Bacteria > Acidobacteriota > Blastocatellia > Pyrinomonadales > Pyrinomonadaceae > OLB17. The sequence goes on from JAYVOS010000392.1 coordinate 5,760, forward strand.
ATCTGGAAACACGAGCCTGGTATTAATCTAGATGTTGCCGCGATATTTGATCCGTTCGGTAATGCTGTTCACACGGCGTTGGCTTTCGAGGTATTTGGCGAAGATGTCCTGATCACCGGAGCCGGCCCTATCGGTATTATGGCAGCGGCGGTCGCGAAACACGCCGGTGCTCGACACGTAGTCATAACTGACGTAAACCCCAAGCGGCTTGAGCTTGCGGAAAAGCTAGGGGTAACGACCACGGTCGATGTTCGCGAAAAGTCGATAGCTGACGTCCAGAAAGATCTTGGTATGAAAGAGGGCGTTGACGTTGGAATGGAGATGTCGGGAAATGCTACAGCATTCCGCGATATGCTTGCGAATATGACTCACGGCGGCAACGTTGCATTTCTCGGTATTCCGCCGGACGAATTTTCCATAAACTGGAAAACGGTCATTTTCAACATGCTCACGATCAAAGGCATCTACGGCCGCGAGATGTATGAGACGTGGTATCAAATGAGCGTTTTGCTAGAATCCGGCCTAGACATCGCTCCGGTTATTACACATCGCTATTCATATAGAGATTTTGAGAAAGGATTTGAGGTAATGCGAGAGGGTAATAGCGGCAAGGTAATTCTTGATTGGAGTGAGATCTAAAAATGTACGGAAAAGTAAAAGAGCATCTATCGAGTGTACTTGGCGATATTAAGGACGCTGGTCTGTTCAAATCCGAACGCGTCATCGAAGGTCCGCAGGAAGCCCGAATTTCCGTTGGGGGCCGCGAAGTACTGAATATGTGTGCCAATAACTATTTGGGGCTTTCAGATCACCCGGATATCGTCGCGGCAGCACAAAAAGGCCTTGATGATTGGGGTTTTGGATTGTCGTCGGTTCGCTTTATCTGCGGGACACAGTCGATACATAAAGAACTCGAAGCCAAACTCAGCGATTTTCTCGGCACCGAGGACACGATCCTTTACACGTCGTGTTTCGACGCCAATGGCGGGCTATTTGAGACTATTCTTGGCGAGGAAGATGCCATAATCTCTGACTCGTTAAATCATGCGAGCGTCATAGACGGCATCCGTCTGAGCAAAGCTCAACGTTTTCGTTATGAAAATGGAGACATGGCCGATCTTGAAGCAAAGCTACTCGAAGCGGGCTCAACACGGTTCAAGATGATCGCGACCGACGGTATTTTTTCGATGGATGGTTACATCGCCAAGCTACCGGAGATATGCGATCTCGCCGACAAGTATGACGCGATGGTGATGGTTGACGATTCGCACGCCGTTGGGTTTATGGGAAAAACCGGACGCGGCACTCATGAACATTGTGATGTTATGTCTCGCGTCGATGTGATTACGGGAACTCTCGGTAAGGCTCTAGGCGGAGCAAGCGGCGGTTATACCAGTGGAAAGAAAGAGATCATTGACTTGCTCAGGCAACGTTCACGCCCGTATCTATTCTCAAATTCAGTAGCTCCGCCGATCGTTACTGCGGCGATCAAAGCCATCGATATGCTGACCGCTTCGACCGAGCTCCGCGATAAGCTGCAGGACAACACGCGTTATTTTCGCGATAACCTGTCGTCAATAGGATTGAACATCCTACCCGGTGAACACCCCATCGTACCGATTATGTTTGGTGAGGCAACTCCTGCGGTTAAGATGGCGGAAGCAATGCTGGCAAAAGGCGTTTACGTTATCCCATTTTCATTTCCGGTCGTTCCCAAAGGGAAGGCTCGAATTCGAACGCAGGTCTCCGCAGCACACTCACGAGAAGATCTGGATTTCGCCGTAGCGATGTTAGCCGAAGCCAAAGCCGAGCTTGGAATATAGTCGTTTAGATAAAAAGAGCATCCGGACCTTTGCCCGAATGCCTTAGTTATTACTTATCTGTCTACTATCAATCCAATTTGAAATGTGGATTTTCGATAATACCGAAAACATTTCCAAACGGATCTAGAACAGATGCGACAATAATGCCGCCGTCGACTTCGTGCGGTTCGACATCGACAACGGCTCCCTTTGCGGTAAACTCCGCAAAAGACGCATTTGCATCGGCAACGCCCCAGTAGATGCCGACGCTATTACCGGTTGTCACACCGTTCAAGTCAGGATCAAGCCCAAGCTCATAGCCGCCGATGTTGTAACCAACGTAAAACGGCTCGTCAAAATACGGCTCGATCCCGAGCATTTCGGAATACCACGCTTTTGCTTTTTCAAGATCGGCGACTTTATAGACCGCCGTCCGTAGGCCTTGAATCATAAAAGTTTAGGCTGTGGCTATCGGCTTTTGTTTGCCGATAGCGTCTTTTGCTTGTCCGACGATCGTCGCAAATGTCTCGGGCTGTTTTACTGCCAGATCAGCGAGAACCTTTCTGTCCAATTCGATCTCAGCGAGATTCAGGCCGTGTATGAACTGCGAATACTTGATGTCATTAAGACGGCAAGCCGCATTGATGCGGACGATCCACAGTTTGCGAAAGTCACGCTTTTTCAGCTTTCTGCCTGTGTAGGCAAAGTTTAATGCACGTTCTACCGACTCTTTGGCCGACCGGTACAATTTAGATTTCGTTCCACGATAACCTTTGGCTAAGGCTAATATTTTTTTGCGCTTCTCGAGGCGCTTATTTCCACGTTTTGCTCTTGGCATTTCTTCTCACTCCTTTTAGTCGTGAAAAAGGCAAAAGTTAAAAGTTAAAAGTCAAAAAAGAGCTAGTAAGCTAATTTTGCCTTTTTACTTTTGCCTTTTTACTTAATTAATTTCTTCCGTACGGCAGCATTTTCTCGACGCGTTTCTGATCGCCTTCGGATACTAAGCAATCAATATCGAGGTTACGTTTACGCTTGCTGGTCTTCTTCGTTAAAATATGACGTGCGTGCGAGTGTCCGCGTTTGAATTTGCCGCTGGCGGTCGAGCGAAAACGCTTAGCCGCTCCTTTGTGTGTTTTTAGTTTTGGCATAACTTTGTCTCTCCTATCTAACTATCAAAAAATCTCATCTTCGTCGGTCTTAGGCACTGCTTTTGCCTTTGCCACGGGTTTCTTAACAGCGGCTGGTTTTTTCTTTTCAGCCACCGATTCTTCGGTATTGTATACCTTTTCTGATGCCGCTTTCTTGTCCGCTACCTTCGCTTTTTTAGGGTTAAAGATGGTAAACATCTGATAACCCTCCATCTTTGGGTAAACCTCGACATCGGCCAGGTCGCTCAGATCCACTGTTAATTTTTTAAGGATCTTATTTCCTAATTCACGGTGAGTCATTTCACGCCCGCGAAATGCAATGGTTGCTCTGACCTTGTCACCGCCGTTTAGCCATTTTCGGGCGTTTTCTTTTCGGTAATCGTAGTCGTGATCGTCGGTACCGGGACGGAACTTGATCTCCTTGACCTCGACCGTAACCTGTTTCTTTTTAGCGTCATGAGCTTTTTTCTTTTGCTCATACAGAAACTTACCGTAATCGATCATCTTACAGACCGGAGGCTGAGCCTTAGGTGCTATCTCAACGAGGTCAATGCCTCGATTTCGGGCTTCCTGGATAGCATCACGCGTATCCATAACACCGAAAAGTTCGCCATCCTCAGTAACAACTCTTACGGACGGAACGCGTATGCGCTCATTCGTCCGGTGCAGCGGCTCACGAAACCGCGGCTTATATCTATTTCCACCAAATCTTCTAGCGATAAGTGCCTCCTGTGTTATCTACCCGTTCCTAGAGACTGCGGCTCGATTTCTCAGCCTTAATTTTCTCTGTGAACTCTGCCAGCTTCATCGCGCCGATGTCGCCCTGTTTTCTCTCGCGAACTGCAACTGTGCCGTTTTCAAGCTCCTGATCGCCCAAAACGAGCATATAAGGAATCTTTTGCATCTGTGCGTCCCGTATCTTTGCACCAATTTTATCAGATATCGTGTTCGATTCGACACGAAATCCTGCTTGTCTTAATTCCGCAGCAACCTTTTCAGCGTAGTCGTTAATACGATCTGTGATCGGCAGCACAACAACCTGAACCGGAGCGAGCCAAAGAGGGAACGCACCTGCGTAATGTTCGATAAGCACGCCAAAGAACCGCTCGATCGAACCAAACAACGCCCGATGGATCATAAACGGACGATGCTTTTGATTGTCATCGCCTGTATATTCCAGCTCAAAACGCTCCGGCAGATTGAAATCAAGCTGGATAGTACCTAGCTGCCACACACGGCCGATAGCGTCTTCGATCTTGATATCGATCTTAGGGCCGTAAAATGCTGCTTCGCCTTCGATACGTTCGTACGCAATATCACGCTCTTTCAAGGCACTAGCTAACTGATCTTCGGCTGCTGTCCAATCTTCGTCAGAACCGAGATAACCTTTATTCTCCGCACCGCCGCGAACAGAAAGCTCAAATTTAACTTTCTCGAAACCGTAAGTTTCAAATACCTTGATAGCAAAATCTAGACAATCAGCAACCTCGGCGTGAACCTGATCGGGCCGCACAAATAGATGCGCATCATCGACCGAAAATCCGCGAACACGCATAAGGCCGTGCAGTGTGCCGGAAAGCTCTGCGCGATAGACAGTGCCCATTTCCGAATAACGCTGCGGCAGATCGCGGTATGATTTTGGCGAAGCCTTATAAATGCCGATGTGAAAAGGGCAATTCATCGGCTTGAGGCGATATTCTTCATCCTCGATACTTGTCGGAGCGTACATCGAATCGGCATAATTGCCTTCGTGGCCGCTCGTCACCCAAAGCTGACGTTTCGCGATATGAGGCGTAAACACAAAGCTGTATCCCCGCTGTTCTAGTTCCTCTCTCAGAAGGCGCTCCATCTCCATTCGGATTATGCCGCCTTTCGGATGCCACAAGATCAGGCCTTGGCCGTATTCCTCTTGGATGGAAAATAGATCGAGTTCGCGTCCGAGCTTTCGATGGTCGCGTTTCTCAGCCTCTTCTCGCTGCTTGAGCCATGCGTCTAATTCTTCTTGTTTCGCAAACGCAGTGCCGTAAATACGCTGCATCTGCTCACGTTCCGCGTCTCCTTTCCAGTATGCACCTGACAAAGCAAGCAGTTTGAATGCCTGCAGTTTACCTGTGTGCGGAACATGCGGTCCTAAGCAGAAATCAATGAACGGCGAATTATCGATGTAATAAAGTGTCGCCGAATCTGAAACTTTGTCCGAGATCAGCTCACATTTGAGCGGCTCGTCGCGTTCCTTGAAGATATCGAGGATCTTTGCTTTTTCGACAACTTCGCGGCGATAGACCAGATTTTGCTTCGCCATCCCTTTCATACGTTTTTCGATGACCGGCAGATCGGCTTCGGTAAGCTGTCGCGGAGCGATCACGTCGTAATAAAATCCGTAACGTGGGTCTTCCATGAGTGCGGGACCGACGCCGAGCTTTGTTCCGGGAAAAAGATCCAGCAACGCAGCGGCAAGCAAATGAGCGGTCGAGTGGCGAATAAGTTCCAACCCGTCACGCGAATCCGCGATGACCGGCTCTATCGACAAAACTTCGTCCGTAGCGGTCAACTCACGATTCAGATCAAGCTCCTCGCCGTTAACTTTAGCAGCAAGTGCTTTCTTCAAACCGTCGCGGTCAAATGCCTTTATCGCATCCGCGACGGTCGTGGGCGCAGGTATAGACCGTTCGTTTCCACCGTATTTTACGTTTAATTCGCTCATATTTTCGTTAATAGTAAATGGAGAATCGTGAATCGAAAATACGATCCGCGACTCGACATCGTCAAAGTTAAATACAATCGCAAAGCCGATTGCTCTTACTATTCACGATTTACTAATTACGATTCACTACTACTTAAATAGATTTGATCCGATAAGAGCGACTTTGCTTTGTTCAGAGTTGCGACTTTAGCCGCGATCTTCACGCCTAAAGGCGTAACCCTGAACGGGTGTCCTGCCTTTAGAGGCAGGTCGTAGTAGTTTCAAAAACAGCAAAGTTCTTCGTAAGCATCTTATCGAAAAATAGCAGCGGCGGACGCGTAGCATCAGCCGCATGTTTAACTAATTCAGAAATTATATCGACTCACCCTTAAAAACGCAAGTCTCTCCTAATTAACATTGACGTTCACGGTGGCACCGCCGTTGCGGCTGATACCCAGATACTCGATCGTGTTAACGCCTGCTACCAGGTAAGACGAGATATCCAGAGTGAACGTTCCATTGCTCCAGCTGTTCGGCCCAAATACCAGGGAAGCTCCATTAATAGTGACGCGAAATCGTTTCATATCGGTTGTGGGCCGCACTACAAGCGACGCCTGGCCGTTGGGAACACGAAAGTTTTGAACAAAAATAGGCGGCTGATCTCCACGCTGCCGCCGGACGGTGATGGGATATGTGCCAATATCGACCCCTTGGTAATACGTTTTAAGTATCTGGAGATATGTCTGACCCGCGAGACCCCTGCCGTGAGCCCCGTACTGGCTCATACCAACATTATGCCCCCAGCCCCCGCCGGTCGAGATAATACTGGCGACGGTTACTCCGTCCGGATTCATTACCGTCTCGACCAGCGCCGGATTTGTTAGTACGAAACTTGCAGCTATCGTGGTTGAACCGCAGGGTGCACCGGGACTCGTACCAGCGGACGGAGCCTTACCTATTACATTTCTAAGATTATCCCAGCCCCGCACTTCGACAACGCCGCTGGTCAGCGTGATCCTGACCTGGGCGATGCGGTTCGATCCGGTCATGCGCTGCAACACTTCGATACCCGTGATATCTCCCGATGTATCTCCGCTTATAAGCACGGATCGACCGGCCAGTCTCGATTTGATGTCCGATGCCGGAATTGTAATTCGCCAACGCGAGAAACGATTGTTGACGTAACCGCACATATCGTAAGCGTAGTTATTTGGCTGAGAAGTATTGATGGTGGTCCAAAAAAATTGCCGGTTTGCGGCATCAGTCAGGTCAGGCGGTGGGCCCGCACCGTCGAAAATACCGATCAGATAAGGGGTGACATTTGTACCGGGAAGTTGACCAGCCGGCAAATTGAAGATCCAGTGATTGCTGTCGCTATAGCCGCCGAACGACGACGAATACAAGGCCGAGATAATTCGTCCTTGATACGAAGCGACAAGCCCCGTCGTTGCGTCAGTCGCTGCAATGGCATTGGGGTGTTCCGAAATAACGCCGCGATAGACCTGTGAGGTAGACGAATCGACAATGTCGAACGGGTAGCCACGCGCAATATAATTACCAATATTTGCAACTGCATAACCACGGGCCGCCGTCGCTTGAGACTTTAGCGCTTCGATATGAAAAGACGCGATCGACTCATTGGCTACCACTCCGCGAACATAGCTCTCAACCTCTATAATGTTAACGAGGTTTACTCGTTGTGCCGCTGTCGAGCTTCCGCGAGAGATCTCTATCGAGCCACGATAAAGAGGTTTTGTTTGCGGACTTCCTGATACAAGGATATTACTCCGGCGAATGCTCTCGATTTGAAAATTATTCGTGGAAAGGTCCGGCGTAAACCGAACTGGTCCGGCAACAGAGGCAACAAAACCGTTAGGTCCCGACACACTATAACTAATTCCGTTATGACTAACCTCGAAGATCTGCCCGGGCTGCATTACAGCGATCACAGTACCAGTCGCTTGGTCGATGACCGAGGCGTTTCCGTCTGTGTTAGTAAGTTGGACCAGCGGATGATTGAGGGAAGCAAATTCTGAGTACGTTCCGGTCGAAGTGTATGAATAATAGATCCCAACCCTAATATCGATCACGCTTGTTACCGGATTGCTTAAAATGACGGGTCCAAGATCCAGTCGGTTGCCCGACGCGTGAGAATCACCGACTTCTGCCCTCGAGCGTATAAATTCTTCTTCAAGGATATTTGCCTCGGTGCGTGAGCCTTCTTTTTGACCGTTAACGATCAAGACTGGAAAGAGAAACAGTGCGGCCAAAAGGGAAATATAACAGTAATTCCTTAACATTTATGTATTTCCTTGAGATATTAAATGAAGATAGTGTAACACTTCATTAAGGGACTACTGCGTTTCTATAACCTAAACAAAGGCGGGACAAAGTAAGCTAAATGAAAAGCCGTAAGCCTTACTTCAGACTTACGGCTTAAAATGGATGGTAGTCTCTAGCAGACTCGAACTGCTGACCCCTACCTTGTCAAGGTAATGCTCTACCAACTGAGCTAAGAGACTAAACCCTCGCGTCTTTCTTGCGAAAAGCGAACACTAAGAATGCCAAAGCTCATTAAATCTGTCAAGCATTAGGCTCAATTGTGTTGATTGTTGAAAAGTAAAAAGGCGAAGCAAGGGATATAATGTGCGGTTAAATCTGGATACAGGAGTGCCTATAATCATGCGTTCTTATCATCTCGCTTTTCTCATCGTTTTTGGGTTTCTTCTCGTAAACTCATCATGTTCAAAACCGACACCTACCCAAAATTCTAATAATTCAACTATCACTCAAGTTGAAACAATTGATAATGGTTCGGTCGATCCACGAGCAGATCTTGAAAAAGCAATCCAAGCCATCGTCGATGCGTCAT
>JAYVOS010000393.1:0-14251 GCA_043757775.1 Chloracidobacterium sp.
CTGCTCCAAATTACATCGCCCGGCTCGTCCGCAAAGGCTATCGCGTCGCGATCTGTGAACAGACAGAAGCTCCGGCGAAAGGTGTAAAACTCGTCAAACGCGAGGTCGTCCGGGTTATCACGCCCGGAACCGCCATCGACCCGCAGCTCGTCGAGCCGAAAGATTCGATCTATCTCGCGTCCATTTGCGGGAGGGGTGACACATTCGGAGCGGCATTTCTGGAAACATCTTCGGGAAGTTTTTCGGCGACCGAGGTTACAGGGTCAAATGCCTGGGTGAAAATTTGTGACGAGATCGAAGCCCACGGTCCGCGCGAGCTGCTATATCCAAGATCACTCGAACGAATGGTCGAAAGCACTTTTGGCAGCTCGCAAAGTCAAACGACTGCTTTATTTGCGGACCGCGAGCAGTCTAATTCATCACCTAATCCGTCGATAACGCTGACTCCGCAGGACGATACTGTCTTTGATGAAAAACCAAGTACGGCTCTCCTAAAAAAACAAATGGAGGTCGCGGATCTCGCCGGATTTGGGCTTGGCGGACACGGTGCGGCGATCCAGGCTGCCGGAGCTTGTCTTAAATACGCACAGGACACGCAACGCGCCGCCGCCGGTCATATTTCGCAGATCAGCTATTTTGAATCGTCCCATTCGATGATCCTTGATGCGGTGACGCTTCGCAATCTTGAAATTTTCGATTCGCGCGGCGATAAAAGCAAGAGCACGCTTTTCGGTGTGATAGACGAGACGATAACCGGAATGGGCTCGCGGCTATTAAAACAATGGCTGCTACGTCCGTCTCTAAAAAGGAGTGAGATACAGACTCGTTTGTCCGCCGTCACTGAGCTTTCGGATCTGATACTGCGGGAAAAACTCCGCTTTCTTATGAAAGAGGTCAGCGATCTCGAACGTCTCGTCGGGCGACTCAATCTCGGCACGGCATCGCCTCGCGATCTTAACGCTCTCAAACTCTCTATCGAACAAGGGCCGCTAATAAATCAGGTGTTAGCAGATGCACAGTCACTGCTTTTACAAGTTTTATCAGAGAATATTTTTGAACTTCCCGAAACTCGTGAGCTGATCGGACGAGCAATATCGGATGAGCCGCCGATAAATCCGAGCGACGGCGGTGTGATACGAGCCGGATTTAACGCCGAGCTTGACGAGATACGAGGTATTTCGACATCCGCTAAACAAACCATCGCAGCTTTCGAGGAACAGGAAAAAACTCGCACCGGCATCGGCAATCTTAAGATCAGATTTAACAATGTCTTTGGCTATTACATTGAGATTTCAAAGGGACAGGTTTCGCGTGTTCCTGACGATTACGAACGACGGCAGACTCTAGCTAACGCTGAGCGGTTTACTACACCGCAGTTAAAGGAATGGGAGCAGAAAGTTTTAGGTGCTGAGGAGCGGATCACGCAGATCGAGAATGAGTTGTTTTTGCAGGTCCGTGCAAAGGTCTGCGAAGAGACGCGAAAGCTGCAATCGACGGCGCGGGCTATTTCTACACTCGATGCTCTGTGTGCATTGGCGGAGACGGCTTCGCGGCGAAATTATGTCTGCCCAACGCTGCACGACGGCGATGAGATCGAGATAAAGAACGGTCGTCACCCGGTGGTCGAGGCATTTATCGGTAATTCGTTTATCCCAAACGACATCGTGATGAACAATTCGACCGACCGCTTGTTAATTCTCACGGGGGCGAATATGGGCGGTAAATCGACGATTTTGCGACAAGTTGCGCTTATTCAGATACTTGCGCAGATCGGGTCGTTTGTGCCGGCAACGTCGGCAAGGTTGCCGATACTGGACCGTATCTGGACGCGAGTAGGAGCGTCTGATGACCTCGCGTCAGGTCGCTCGACATTTATGGTCGAGATGACAGAAACGGCGTCGATACTCCACAACGCAAGTCCGCGAAGCTTGATATTGCTTGACGAGATCGGACGAGGAACGTCAACATTTGACGGTCTTTCGATCGCTTGGGCGGTTGCTGAATATTTGCACAATTCGCCAGAGCATTCGGCAAAGACTTTGTTTGCTACGCACTATCATGAGTTGACGGAGCTTGCCGAAAATCTGCCTGGAGCGAAAAATTATCAGCTAACGGCGACCGAGCGTGATGGAGATGTAGTATTTCTGCACAAGATGCAGCCCGGCAAAGCGTCGAAATCTTACGGCATCGCTGTCGCAAAACTTGCAGGGCTTCCCGCGGCGGTGATCGAGCGTGCCAAAGGCGTGCTTGAAAAGCTTGAGAAATACGAGCTAGCGGTTTTTGCCGACGAAAAGAAGGATGGCCTCGCAAAAGCCGCCGCCGGACGAATAGCGTCCCAATACTCGCTATTTGCCGTGACGAACGAAACGGCGATTGACGAACTTCGTTATATCGAGATAGCCGATCTTACACCTGACGAGTCGAAACAGCTACTGAAGAAGATCAAGGACAAGATCATCTAAAATCCGGCCAGCTTTTAATACATGCTTGCGGACTGGTAGACTAGAATTTCAAATATTAAACGAGTCCCCCGATGATCCAACAAGACCTGACGCTAAAACAAAAGATAGGACAATTATTCTTTATCGGAATACCCGGGCCGCAGGTTGACGATTCGACCCGCGAATTGCTCGAAGAGGTCACGCCCGGCGGCGTTTGTTTGTTTACGAGAAACATCCGCGAGGCTAAGCAAACACGTCAACTGCTTGATGAGATTCGCCAAATATCTGATGTTTTTCCATTCTTGAGCATTGATCAGGAAGGTGGTTTAGTTGACCGTCTGCGACGCATAATGACGCCGATGCCGGCAGCGAGCAAGATCAAAGACACGGCTGATGCGGCTAGGTTTGCAAGCATTGTCGCCGCGACGCTCAGGCTGCTGGGGTTTAATATGGATTTCGCTCCGGTAATTGACGTGATCAGCGAGGAGCGTTCCAAAACCTCTAATGGGATGTTCTCGCGTGGTTACGGACATACTAAAGAAGATGTAGTCTCGCTTGGCGGCACATTTCTCGAAACATTACAGCAAAACGGCATCATCGGGTGTCTCAAACATTTTCCCGGACTCGGTGCCGCAAGCGTGGATTCGCACGAAGAACTTCCTCAAGTTGAGATCTCTGCTGACGAGCTTAATGGAGTCGATCTTTACCCTTATGTCGAATTGATCAGCAGCGGCGAGGCCAAAGCCGTAATGGCTGCTCACGCTGCATTTCCGCATCACCGTTTGCAGGAAACCGATCAAAATGGGAAACTTTTACCGTCCTCATTAAGTAATAACTTCATCACAACCCTGCTTCGCGACGAGCTTAAATTTGACGGGCTCGTCATTACGGACGATCTGGAAATGGGAGCAATTATTAAAAATTACGGCATCGGCGAGGCTTGTAAAATGGCTGTGCTTGCGGGCGTCGATATGCTCGCCATTTGCGCCGATCCCAACGCGATAAGAGATGGTTATCATGCCGTTTTGCAGGCCGTGAATAACGGCGAGATCACCGAAGCTAGAATTGATGAATCGCTCACGCGGATCGCGAAATTAAAGAGCCAGTTGGCTGAGCCGCTTCCGTTTGACGCCGCTCGCCTGCAATATTTGTCGGACGAGGTCGCTGCGTTAAATGCAGACCTTAACAGAGACTAAGGAACAGATAACCTATGCGTAAATTGATCTTACTTACTATTGTCGTATCGTTTTTTGCCACTGCATCTACTTGCCGCAAACGGAGTTCGGATGCAGTCACCGTTGCTTTGCCTGAGAAATTTACGGCATTTGACACACTGACATCGACTGCGTCAGACGCATCTGCCGAACGTATGCGGACGCTTATGTTCAATTCGCTCGTCAAGAAAAACGAGAATTTTGATTATGTCGGCGAACTCGCAAAAGATATCAAGACATCTGCAGACGGCATGACGATCACGTTTACTTTGCAGGATGGCGTTAAGTTTCATAACGGCAAAGAGTTTACCTCGGCGGATGTGAAATATACCTTTGACGAGCTTTTTAAGAGCAATGGTTATAAATCAGGAGCATTTTTCGACACTGTTCCTATCGGCAAAGCCGACGCTCTTGCCACAACAACTGCTCCGGCAACTCCTGCAAACGCTAACGCCAACGCTGCTGCAAAACCTGCTGAAGAGCCTAAAACGAAGCGTGTAGCACATATTGTGTCGATAGAAACGCCCAATCCGAAAACGGTCATTTTCAAGGTCACGCGGCCAGCACTGAGAAATCAATTGCTCTCTAACATGGTCACGATACCGATGATCCCCGAAGGGTCGGCGGCACAGCAAAAAGATAATCCGATAGGCACCGGCCCTTTCAAATTTACCAGCTTTGATGCTTCGCAAAATATCGTCGAGCTTGCGGCAAACACTGAGTATTGGGACGGCGCTCCTAAGATCCCCAAATTACGCGTCAAGACGGTGACCGACGCCAATTCCCTACAGGCCGAGCTGCAAACAGGAGGCGTTGACATTGCTCCCAACCCATCAAACCTGCCGCCCGATATGCTCAAGGCTATGAACGGCAGCGGCAATCTAAAAGTCGATCAGTTTGACGGCTCGAACATTCAGTATTTGGTTTTTAATACTCAATCACCGCCGCTCAATAACCCGAAGATCCGTCAGGCGATAGGCTATGGAATCGACCGGCAAAAGATCGTTACGGAACTCCTGTCCGATCAGGCAAAGATCGCCAGTTCGATACTTCCCATTCAGTCTTGGGCGTATTCGGCAGGTATGGAATATAAGTATGACCCTGCAAGGGCTAAGCAGTTATTGCAGGAAGCGGGCTACAAGAACGAGCCGATAAGTTTCAAATACGGTTCAGGGAACGCCGCAACAAATCAATATGCACAGGTCATACAAAGTGCCTTGACCGACATCGGCCTCAACGTCCAGATCGAAACCCTTGAGGTCAACACGATCCGCCAACAGCTCGCACAGGGCGGCTTTCAGATGTACACAGGCATCTGGGTCGGCGGCAATCAGGATCCGATATTTCTTCGTGATCTGTTTAGCTCGACCAAAATTCCCGGAGGTGCAGTCTCGTGCTGCAACCGCAGCCGTTTTGTAAACGCTGAGGTGGATAAGACAGTCGAGGATGCGGTCAATGAGATCGACCGTGCGAAATCAAAAGAGTTATATGTTAAGACTTGGGATCTGGTCAGCAATCAGTTGCCGCTCGTGCCGCTGTGGTATCCGGCAAATATCGTCGTCTCTAACAAGCGAATCGGCAATATCAAGATCAGTCCGAGCGGTGACTGGGGCTTTCTTAAGGACATAACGGTGGCTAATTAGCAACCGTTTGACACGTAGTGGATTAGTTTCAAATTTAGGAATTTGATTAGCCACGAATGCACAAATAAGAGAGAAATTTTGCGATTTGATCGAAGTATTCGTGAATTCGTGGCTAATATTTTTGCTTATTTAATCTTTAAAATGGGATCAAATTCAAACTGACCCACTACCGTTTGTAATAGAAACTTGACAAAATTTACGGGGAAGGTAAAATCTTAGTTTGCCATGCGGGAGTAGCTCAGTGGTAGAGCGCGACCTTGCCAAGGTCGAAGTCGCGAGTTCAAATCTCGTCTCCCGCTCCAATTTTTAGGAGTAGGCAGTTGCAGTAGGCATTAGGCAGTAAGATATATTGACTGCTAACTGCCACCGCCAACTGCCTACTATTTTCTTTTAGCGGCGGCGTAGCCAAGTGGTAAGGCAGAGGTCTGCAAAACCTTTATTCATCGGTTCAATTCCGATCGCCGCCTCCAATCTTTAATTCAATCAATAGCTAGGCACATTATCGACCGTCCCCATCGGGACGTCGTTTGTGCATGAGATGAGCCTGTTAACGGTCATATACAGCCCTTTCCAAATACCGTAGCGTTCGACGGCTTGCACTGAATATTCCGAACATGTCGGGCGAAAGCGGCAGGCGACATAGCCATCGAGGAGCGGTCTGCCGTAGTCCTGGTAAATGTGGACGGCTCCGATGTAGGCTCGTGCCGTGAGTTGAGATTCGGGCGAACGAAGCGTGTCGCATAAGGTCAGCAACACGACAAACAACGCTACGCCCAAAACTCGTTTTTTTGTTACGGTCATTTACGGCTGATGGCAATGCGGACATTGAGGCAGACCGTTCATTCGCATCATTCCGCAACTCTGACAAGGGAAAGTATTACCCTGTGGCCGCGTCAACACATAGATCAGTAAACCTAGCAATCCTAACAATGCGAGCCAGCATATCGTGTCGGCGTTTGGCATTCCCCGTGATTTCGCGTCTTTTTTGATCCATTTAAAGATGAAAACAATTAAAGCAATTGCCCCGGCAAGTACCGCAACCAGGATCACCAAATACACTACAAAAACGCAACCTACTGCGCCGCAAGCAGCACCGGGTGATCCGGCGTCGGCAAATATTGGAAACGTCGAGGCCAAAAGTAGAATAAGCGTAAATGCCAGACCATTTAGTTTTTTCATGTAAGTATGTTTTCTAAAAACATTTGAAACCGTATGTCCGCAATGTTGATACGGAGCGATTTGATCTTAATAATTGGTCAGCGCAAACTGGCGTTCAATTTGGCTAAAATATCGGAGCCCGGACAGAGCTCGGATTGCGACAATGAGTTAAGCGGCCTCTCAGAGGTTTCGATCATGTCGTGCAGGTCTGATGATTCCGGGTTCATGTAGAGTAGTCCTGTAAGGATCTCGCCTTTTTTCTTTGAGTTTTGAACTGCATTCATCGCCGAGATACGGTCGAGCGGATCCCAATCTTTTTCGAGTTTGTGTAGGTGTATGACCGATCCGTCATGCATAGAGATGTCTTCGACACTTCCCGCTTCGTACGTCGCCTTGATCTCACTCATCAGCGGCACAAAATCAATCGTTGATGTAGCCTCGACGTGTTCGCGGACGTAATCATAGGATTTGGTTGAGCCGGAGTTATTGTTAAATGTGACGCAAGGGCTAATGACGTTGATAAAAGCGAAGCCCGGATGCCGCATCGCAGCTTTCAGCAGCGGCGTGAGCTGTTCCTTATCACCCGAAAAGCTCTGTGCGACAAACGTCGCTCCAAGCTCGATCGCGAGGCTCGCGAGGTCAATGGCTTCGAAAAGGTTAACGCTTCCCGCTTTGCTCTTTGAACCGGCATCTGCCGTAGCCGAATCCTGGCCTTTCGTCAGGCCGTAGCAGCCGTTGTTCATCACGAGGTAAACCATGTTCAGGTTTCGCCTTACCACGTGCACGAACTGCCCCATTCCGATCGAAGCCGTGTCGCCGTCGCCCGAAACACCCAAATAGATCAGATCGCGATTCGCGAGGTTCGCTCCCGTCGCTACCGAAGGCATACGTCCATGCACCGAGTTAAACCCATGAGAATTGCTCAGAAAATAAGCCGGTGTCTTCGACGAGCAGCCGATGCCTGACATCTTTGCGACCCTATGCGGCTCAATGTTAGTTTCCCAACATGCCTCAGCAATCGCCGCACTGATCGAATCATGCCCACACCCCGCGCACAAGGTCGATAGCGATCCCTCATAATAATCAACCGTGTAGCCTAGGTCGTTCTTAGGCAACGCCGGATGTCGGAATGTTGGTTTAACGTAGGTCATAGGTTGTCTATCGGTTCAACCCCAAATCAGGATGTCGTCTGTCGTGTTTGACCGCGAGAACTTTGATGGTCTCTGCGTCAACGATCTGAAAGATTACATGATGCGGAAACGTATTCAGATTTGCTCGTCGTAAACCGGATCGTACTTCTGCGAAAGATTCGGGGCGTTCTGCAACGTACTCGATAAATTTTTGTAGTTCTGAGGTGAAGCGATCAGCTAACTGCGGGCCATCGACTTTTTCGTAATACTCAACGATCTCCAAGACATCGAAACGAGCCTCAACGTCGTAAACTATATGCCTCACTTCCGACGATCCTCAAAAAACTTGAAAAACTCCTCATGCGAAATCGCACGGCTCGGATATCTATCCATTTCCCTGCTACGCCTCAAAGCCTCTTCGATCTCGTCATCATCGGTAAAGTCCGACGGCAATGAGGCAATTAGCCGATCTGCCAAATTTGCCCGGTCTTGATCGGGAAGATTTAATGCTTGCCTTTCAATTTCTGCGATCATTGACATGTTTGTAGTTTAACTCATTTTACGCAAAGAGCCCTCGTAATAATCAACCGTGTAGCCAAGATCATTCTTGGGCAATGCCGGATGTCGGAATGTTGGTTTAACGTACGTCATGTGTCTAGGTTCACTTTTATCGGATTTAGTATATCATCCGCTGTGATCGGGGTACCGTCGTAGTTGAGGACGGAGACAAGTTTGGCGGCGTCGGTGCCGAGCTCGATCATCATTAGGCTTTTGAATTGGGCGTCACGGTTCTGTTCGATGACGAAGAGCTTGTCGTGTGACTCTACGAATTCACAAAATGCTTTCCCAAACGGGAACGCCCGCACACGCATCGCGTCGAGGTGAATTCCCTCTTCGGCGAGTAAGTCGAGCGCCTCTTCGGCGGAGTATGTGGAGGTGCCGAAGTAGATCACTCCATTGCGGATTGCGGATTGCGGATTGCGGATCGACAAAGACCCAGTCGCTACCGTTCCCGGTTCTGACACTGCCGACTGCCGACTGCCGACTGCCAACTGAATTTCAGGCTGCGGGACCATCTCCTTCGCCGTTCCCCACTTACGCATAAGGCGGTCCATGTTGCGGCGGTAGGCGTCGCCGTCCTCGGTATAGACGGCGTATTCGTCGCGGGACGAGCCGCGAGTGACAAAGGCCCCGACGGTTTGGTGCGTGCCGGGGATCGTGCGGTACGGAATGCCGTCATCGTCGAGGTCGAGGTATCGGCCGTATTTGCCGCGAAACTGCATTAGCGGCTCACCGGCGGTCTCATCGCTGCCATCGCGTCCCGGCAGGCCCGGAGTCGAAGTGCGGCGACCGTTCACGCTGCCCTTTGAACCCGCTTCGCGATCTTGCAAGCTGGCAGCGTGTGTTCCGGCGATCGCGTCGAGTTGCTCTGAGGTGAGAACCTTGCCGCGTTTATATTCTTTCGAATCGTCCCAGACAAGCGGGTCGGTGACGTGATCGTTCATGCCTAAGTCGAGGTCGGTCAACATTATGACAGGCGTCTGGAGGCTTTCGGCGAGGTCGAATGCGTCGGCGGTCATCTCGAAACACTCTTTGGGCGATGCGGGAAACAACAGCGGATGCTTAGTGTCGCCGTGCGATGCATAAGCAGCGAGCAGCAGGTCGGATTGCTGCGTTCGCGTCGGCATACCGGTCGAAGGACCGGTTCGCTGGACGTCGATCAGCACGGTCGGAACTTCGGCAAAATAGCCAAGGCCAAGGAATTCGTTCATCAAGGACACGCCCGGGCCGCTGGTGGCGGTGAAAGAGCGTGCGCCGTTCCATGAGGCTCCCATCACCATGCCGATCGCGGCGAGTTCGTCTTCGGCCTGAACGATGGCGTAGTTGTTCTTGCCGGTAACGGGATCGACGCGGTACTTAGCGGCGTATTTGGCAAAGGCATCGACGACCGATGTTGAAGGCGTGATCGGGTACCAAGCGGCGACGGTCGCTCCGGCATAGACCGCTCCGAGTCCGCACGCAGAATTGCCGCCTAACAATATCTTATCGCCAAGCAGATCGCGACGCTCGACGCGGATGTCGAGAGGGCAATCAAAGTTCTCTCTGCAGTAATTAACGCCAATGCTCAAAGCCTTGATATTCGGCTCGATCAGCTTTTCCTTGCCCTTGAACTGCTCACCTACAAGAGCTTCAAGGACGGCGAACTCAATATCTAATAACGCACACAGAGCTCCTATATAAACAATGTTCTTAAACAACTGCCTCTGCCTCGCGTCTGTAAACTCTGCATTGCAGAGAGTCATCAGCGGGATGCCGATATTCGTAATATCACTGCGTTCGTAGCCGGGCGGCAGCGGCTTTGAGCTGTCGTAGAGAAAGTAACCGCCGGCCTGCACGCTCTCGTAGTCCTTCTTCATCGACTGCGGGTTGACCGCAATCATCAGATCGACGCCCGCACGCCGCCCGAGATAGCCCTTCTCCGAGACACGCACCTCATACCAAGTCGGCAAACCCTGAATGTTCGACGGAAAGATGTTCTTCGGCGTCACCGGCACACCCATCCGAAACACCGCCTTGGTAAACAAAGCATTCGCCGACGCCGAGCCGGTGCCGTTTACGTTTGCGAATCTAACTACAAAATCATTGATCTTCATAAAGTCAGAACCGGAGCGGTAGCGACTGGGTTCCCTCTCCCGCCATCAGACATTGCCTCAGGTGCAATGCGAGCCGAATAACATATCTTACAGGCGGCTTGAGCCGTCTTTCCGCTTTTTGCGGCGAATAGCCACGACGTTCACGGCGTGGTGAGGTCGCCGAATGACCGTGAAGGGCGTTTTAGCGTCCTTTTACTCTGATGGCTCAAGCCTGATTCGAGAAAGGACGTTAAAACGCCCTGCCAAACTTACAACCACTTCGCCCACGCCCTAAAGTGCGTGGCTATTTGCCCAGAGGGAAAGCCCCGTGAACGAGGCTAAACACTACTACGTTGTCGGCTTCTTCTTCCTCGTCAATCCTGACTTCTTTTCGCTCTTACGGACGAAGCCCATGGCTCCATATAACGGCGAATCATTGCCAAAGGCGGGGTCGCCGGCGACGGCGAGGCCGATCCTTGAGCGTTGTTGGCCGAGGGACTTGTAATCGTCGTCGCGTTCGTCGCGTTTCATCTTGAGCTGTGACTCCAGGTCAGCGATCGCCGCGTCCTTTGCCGCTGCCGCTTCGATAGATGCTTGAAAGTCACTCTGCTTTATTCCGCTAAAGTTGACCGCCGCAGCACCCTCGACCCAAGCGTCGTTCATCACATTGACTTTTCCCTTGATCTCTTTGTTGTCGGACTTTGCCATAGCTATATTTTCTCCTTTTTTCCTTTGTTTATTTAGTAAATTGAAGATGTAAATCAAAAATCATCTCGTGCCGAAGATAATACTCCTCATTCCGCTCGCTGTCCAAGTCACCCCGACCGCTTTCCCCCTCAAGGGGAACGTCTTCCGGGTCAAGTGGAACGCCTTCCGACTCAGGAGGAACACCTCCCCCCTCGTTCCGCTCGCTCTCCCCCTCAAGGGGAACGCTGTCGGGGTCAAGGGGAACGTCGTCTGCCTGAATAAGATCAAGTGCCGTTTCGTAACCAACTCCGACCGCTTCGTGAGGCACTCATAGGGCTTCGTGAGCGGGTCATAGTGCTTCGTATCGAACTCTTTGCCCTTCGTGAGGGACTTTTAGCGCTTCATGAGCGATTTTCAGCGCTTCGGCTTCAATTGAGGCCGCGTCGCCCAGGCTTTCGCGAGTCCGGGTCAGTGAACTCTCGTAAATCGTCGATGTTTGGAAGTTCCGTCGGAGTTCGCGAACCGTCGACGGAATAAACCTCGATACCGCCCACCTTCCCGTTACGATCAAATGCGAAAACACACGCAAGGTCGACTCCCTCGGTTCCCCAGAACCAATCTGAGAACGGCTCGAGGCCAGTTGTTCTATCCGGAGCGATTCCGTCGTAGCTAAAATCGACGCTTGCACATCCGCATCCGCATCGAGAGACAACCCGCAAATGAGATAGCTGTGACAAGAAGTCCTCGGAGCCTGTTTGTCTGTTCTCAATCAGCCATCGAAGAAGATCAACTTCTTCCTGCGTAAGCGGGCGATCTTCCCAAATGATTAAATCTTTATTCGGCTCAGTCATTACACGAATCGTCGCTCGACAAGTCAGGATGAACAGGCACCGAAGGATCGAGCTTTTCCGTGAAGCATGTCGCATGCGCCCACAGATGTTGGCTTTCATCGCTGTTTTGCGGGGGATAGACAATCAACGAGACAGCCGCTTCAGCCTTTAGACTCAAACCGCAAAAGCAACAAACTGCATCCTCCATATCCACACTCCACTCGACGTAGAACTAGACCGCACGATTTCCACTCCTTTGTATCTGAACCAGATTGCCCGTAACACTCGGGCCGTACTTGATCTCGCCGGCTTTGGTGACGTTGTACCAAAAGGCCTGCATGTCCCAGGCGGCGGTGGGGCAGCGTTCGGCGCAGAGGCCGCAGTGGAGGCAGACGTCTTCGTCTTTGACCATGATGCGTCCGGTTTAAGCGGCCTTTTTGACAGGAGTCTGCTCTCGCAGCTTCTCGAAATAGGCGCGTTGTTCGTCGTGGGTCATGTGCATTATGTCGCGACTTATCTTGTCGCGGATGTCACGCATCATCTTCACGCAATCAAAGCCTTTCTTTGGTTTCTTTATTGGATACTTCATAAGTCTAAGACCTCCGTCGGCGTTCTGATCTCAAGCATCGGGTAGCCATGTTTTAGATTAACTGAATTATAACCTCTAATGCGTTTAAGGTTGACGATATGTTTGAAGTTCCAGCTAACGAGAACATCAACGCGTTCAATGGTTGCGGTCGCGATATGCTGACAATCGGCCAGGCTCGTCGCTCCGACGACCTTTTCGGCGACATAAAGATCAGCAAGATCGAGAGCCTCTTCGGGAACTATCACTTCCTCAATCATCGAGCCAGTAAATCCATCAAGGTAATCGCGAACCTGTTTCGGAGCTAACACCAACTCGTCACGCAATAGTCGAGAGACGACGATCACAACTTCGCCAGAACTTACCTTTGCAAAGAACGATCCTGACGCCTGACGAAATTCGTCGTCGAACACTCCGCCGACTACAGATGTATCGATGTAGATTCTCATTGCGTCACACTATTCCTTTCGATCTGAACTAAATTCCCTGTCACGCTCGGGCCGTATTTGTGGTCGCCGGCTTTGGTGACGTTGTACCAGAAGGCCTGCATGTCCCAGGCGGCGGTGGGGCAGCGTTCGGCGCAGAGGCCGCAGTGGAGGCAGACGTCTTCGTCTTTGACCATGATGCGTCCGGTCTGCGGGAGGGCTTCGGAAACGTAGAGGTCCTGCGTGAGATTGAGCGCCGGGACTTTGGTGTGCTGACGCAGCGTGTCTTCGGGCTCGTTCGCCGTGAACGTGATGCAGCTCGTCGGGCAGATATCGACGCACGCGTCGCACTCGATGCATTTCGGAGCGGTAAAGACGGTCTGCACGTCGCAGTTTAGGCAGCGTTCGGCCTCTTTGTACCCGGCGAGCGGATCGAAACCGAGTTCGACCTCCTGCTTGCGGTCTTTGAGCGTGATCGATTTGTCCGTCTGCGGCACGACGTAACGCTGGTCGCTCTCGACCTCGCTGTCATACGCCCATTCGTGGATGCCCATCTTGACGGAATGGAGATTGACGAATGGAGAAAGGCGTTCGGTGTGCACGTCTTTGTCGTTGCAGTGCAGGTCGATAGAAACAGCAGCCTGGTGTCCGTGAGCGACGGCGGTGATCACATTCTCCGGTCCAAACGCCGCATCTCCGCCGAAGAAGACTTTGGGATTGGTCGATTGGAACGTGACCTTATCAACAACAGGCATCTCCCATTTGTCGAACTCGACGCCGCAATCACGCTCGATCCAAGGAAAGCTGTTCTCCTGTCCGACCGCGATAAGCACGTCGTCAGCCGGGAAGAAAACTTCCGGCTCGCCCGTCGGCACGAGGCTGCGTTTGCCGCTCTCGTCGTAAACAGCCTCGACCTTTTCGAACATCATTCCGATCAGACGCGGCACGTCGGAACGCAGGCTGCTAGCCTGCGTGTCTCCGTCGGGCAGGCTGGCAGCCTGCGTTCCGATAACAAAGCTCTTTGGAACGTGGTTATCAATGATCGGGATGTCTTCGTGCTGAGCGTCCTCTTTTTCCCAAGGGCTCGCTTTCATCGAAGCAAACGGCGAACGGACGATCACTTTAACTTCGTCACCGCCAAGCCGACGTGCCGTGCGGCAGCAGTCCATCGCGGTGTTACCGCCTCCGAGGACGATGACCCGCTTCCCTATCTTGTCGGTATGTTCGAACGCGACCGAGCCGAGCCAGTTGATACCGATGTGAATATTTGCGTCAGCCTCTTGGCGTCCCGGCAGATCAGGCAGATCACGCCCTCGCGGCGCTCCTGTTCCAACAAATACTGCATCGTAATCTTTCTCAAGCACACCTTTCAGCGATTCGACGTAATGCTCGAACTGCGTATGAATACCGAGCCGCAGTATGTAATTGACCTCGTCGTTCAATACATGTTCGGGAAGACGAAACGCGGGGATCTGCGACCGCATAAACCCACCGCCGAGCTTTT
>JAYVOS010000394.1:0-3782 GCA_043757775.1 Chloracidobacterium sp.
GCGAAAATAGCTACAAATGACACGACCGATCTTGTGCGGTTAAACATAATTTAATACTCTCCCCCAATAGTTTTCAAAGTTACCCAAGGTCTTTATGACCAACTTTAGAACAGTAAATGAAATATAATTCATACATCACTAGCGGTAAAACCTCCAGAGACATTGCCGTCGTCTTTCAAGATTTCTTGAGCGTATGTCTTGAGGCCCGTATCCGAGCTATCTTTTTCGAGTGCCGCCGCTAATACATCGCTGATCCGAGTAGCCGGAATTATCTCAAGCTCGGCACGGACGTCATCCGGTATTTCCTCGGTGTCGGCTTCGTTGCGGTCAGGCAGGATGATGCGGCGGATGCCGGCACGATGTGCGGCAAGGATCTTTTCCTTGACGCCGCCGACGGGGAATACGAGCCCCGAAAGCGTGATCTCGCCCGTCATCGACGTGTCGGAACGCACCCTGCGGCCCGTATATAGCGACGCCATTGCGGATGCCATCGTGACGCCTGCCGAAGGGCCGTCTTTTGGGATCGAACCTGCGGGAACGTGGATGTGGATGCCGTTGCTTTTAATAATCTCAGGGTCGATGCCAAATTCGGCGGCGTGCGACCACAGGTAACTGCGTGCGGCTTGGGCTGATTCTTTCATTACGTCACCAAGCTGTCCGGTCAGTGTAAGGCCGCTGCCACCGGGCAAAAGGGTCGCTTCGATAAACAATATCTCGCCGCCCATCTCGGTCCACGCCATGCCGGTTGCGACACCCGCTGGCAGATCTCTGCGGGCTTCTTCGGGATAGACACGCGGCGGCCCGAGATAGCCTTTTACCTCTTCGGCTGAGATCGAGACCTTTCCGTTCAGGCCTTGGGCAACTTTGAGAGCGACCTTACGGGCGAGGTTGCCGACGGTACGTTCGAGCTGCCGCACACCTGCCTCGCGTGTATATCTTGAGGTTAAGAGGTTTATTGCGTCATCGGTGATCGTGAGCTGTTCATCTGACAAGCCGTTTTCTTTGATCTGACGCGGTATCAGATATTGCTTTGCGATATTCAGCTTTTCGCGGTCGCTATATCCGGCGAGCTGGATTATCTCCATACGGTCGCGGAGCGGCATCGGTATCGGCGATAGCTGATTAGCGGTCGCGATAAAGAAAACCTTAGACAGATCGAATGGCAGATCGATGTAATTGTCGCGAAACGTATTGTTTTGCGCCGGGTCAAGTATCTCTAATAATGCCGCCGACGGATCGCCGCGAAAATCGTTACCGAGTTTGTCGATCTCGTCGAGCATCAGCACCGGATTATTGACCGCAACACGTCGCAGTGCCTGTATAATACGGCCCGGCATCGCTCCGACATACGTGCGGCGATGCCCGCGTAATTCGGCTTCGTCACGCATACCGCCTAAGCTAATACGGTCAAATTCACGTCCTAATGCACGAGCTATCGAGCGTCCAAGACTGGTTTTGCCGACTCCCGGAGGGCCGACGAACAGGATGATCGGGCTTTTCGAATCGGGCCGCAACTTAACGACCGCGAGCGATTCGAGAATGCGTTCCTTAATATCGTCGAGGCCGTAATGATCTTCGTCGAGTATCTTGCGGGCTTCATTGAGGTCGAGTTTTTCCTCGCTGGATTTGAGCCAAGGTAGTTCGAGGACGTATTCGAGATACGTACGGATTACGTGATAATCGGGAGCCGCCTGCGGTAACTGCTCCATACGCTTGAGTTCGCGGGTCGCCTCTTTACGAACGTCGTCCGGCAGATCGGCTTTTTCGAGACGTTCGCGAAGCTGTTCGGCCTCGGCCTTTTCGCCCGTTTCGTCGTCACCAAGCTCTTTCTGGATCGCTTTCATCTGCTGGCGCAGCACGTAATCGCGTTGCGATTTGTCCATCTCGTGCTGGGCTTCGTTAGCGATCTTAGACCGGATCTGCATTATCTCCAGCTCGCGTGCGAGAGCGGCGTGTGTCAGCGTCAGCAGGCCGTCCACCGTGCTCGACTCGAGCATTTTCTGCTCGGTCTCAAACCCGAGATCGAGAACCGATGCCATAAAATAGGCGAGCTGGACCGGATTATCCTGCGATGTTACGGCCATGCGAATCTCGGGCGGGACGTTTGGCAGCAATGCAAGAGCCTCTTGGATCATGCCCTGAATATTGCGTTTGAGCGCCTCGATCTCTTCATCGTCAACGCGGCGAAGCTCCGGCAATATTTGCACTTTTGCCTTGAGATATGGCTGCTCACCTGTCCATTCGAGGATCTCAAAACGATCCATCCCTTGCACGATCAACTGCATGATACCTTCGTTACGCATCATCCGCTTGATGTTGACTATGGTGCCGATCTTAAAGAGGTCATCAGGAGTTGCGTCGTCGCCGGTGACGTTTTCGGTCCGGGTTGTGATAGTTGCGATGAGCTTTTCTTCGGTCGCCAAAGCTGACTCCACAGCCCGTGTCGAACGTTCCCGCCCGACCGCCAGCGGCACGACCGTCTCAGGAAAGAGTGTCGTATTTTGAAGCGGTAATACCGCGATCTCAAACTGCTGCGGCAGTTTAATCTCCAGTGTTTCAGACGTAATTTCTTCTTCTGCCATAAATTCCTGTTTTCGTTATTATCAAGCCGCTTTTTTGAGATTAATGATCAACAATCCGTTCTCAAACATATGATCGACCGTTGCTCCGTCGATGGTCGAAGGGAACCGCAGCGTTTTTTCAAAATTGCTGTATGTGATCTCCATCTGCTGATACGAGATGCCGCTTGCGCATGAGCGGTCCTTGCGGCTGCCGGCGATGTATAGCGTGTTGCCTTGTATTTCGATGACAATTTCCTCAGCCGAGACGCCTGCGAGCTCGACCTTGACGACCCAACCCTCGGGCGTTTGATAAACGTCCGCCGCAGGGTACCACAAACGGCCGGAAACCTGAGCCGTTTTTGACGAACCGACGAATTGAAAATTGCGATTGGTGGATTTAGCCATAAAAAGCGTAAATTCTATTACTGCGCAAACTTGCGCGTATGTAAACCAGCGTCGATCACAAGACGATTCGAGAAAGTCTATTCATGGAAAAAAGTTATTTTTTGCCCCAGAAACTTGCACCGCTTGAGATCTCTTCGAGTGTTTCGGCGATCTCACGCTCGTCTTCCATTTCGAGTGCAACATCGGCGATCGCGATGATACCTGCGAGATCGCCTTTATTATCTATAACTGGAATACGTCGGATCTGTTTGTCACCCATCAGACGGATGGCTTCGAAAACGAAATCGTCGGGCGTGACGGTGAAAAGCTCGGTGGACATCGCTTCGCTGATGGCTGTTTCGGCATTTTTACCCTCGGCAACTAAGCGAACGACAATGTCGCGGTCAGTGACGATGCCGATCAATTTGCCGTCATCGACGACCGGAACTGCGCCGACATCGCCTTCGCGCATCATAACGGCGACCTCACGCACGGACATATCGCACGTCGCCACGCGGACGCTCTTAGTCATTATTTCACGGCATTTCGTGCGTGATATCGCAGACGATTCGGCTTCGGTCATCGTGTAAGTCTCCTTTAGATTATTTTGTTCGAGTGGCGTTAATAAAGCAAGAAGAGTTGAGCCACGAATGAACACGAATGACACGAATAAGAAAGAGCGGCAGGTTACAAAACTAGCCTTTCATATTCCAATCGATGCTTTCCGAAATTTATTAGCAGGGCAAGTCTAAAATTTGTAGCTTTTAGGTAGTTTAGTGCTTGGGCCTTGTGAATGTCGGAGATTCTATCTTGTGCCTTTAGTTTAAGTATTATCGA
>JAYVOS010000395.1:0-3772 GCA_043757775.1 Chloracidobacterium sp.
TTTAAGGAGATAAATATGATTTCACTATTGATATGGTTGATCCTCGGATTTCTCGCAGGCTACATTGCAAAACTCATAATGCCAGGTGCTGACGGTGGAGGCGTAATCCTTACGACAATTCTTGGGATTGTCGGAGCGGTCGTCGGTGGTTTCATCGGCACGCTTGTTGGCTATCCGATGGTTAGCAACTTTAACAATATCGGAAGTTCAATTCCGAGCTTCATTTCGTCAATAATTGGAGCAATTGTCGTACTGGCGATATTTCGCTTAGCGTCCGGACGACGACTCTAAATCCGAAGATATCTTTATTAATTATCGACCCCGTCCAAATGCCGCGGGGCGATCAGACGTGCCATCATCCAAAAGAAAAGTATATTGTTCAGAAGTCCGGGAATTCGCCTGAACCAGAAATTTGTAAAGATGAGTCGGTCAATGGATGTTAGAGACAAACCCGTGCTGCTAAGTTCGAACTGGATAGGAAGTTGGAACAAAACTGTTGAGGTCCAGATCACAATTTGAAGAGCAATAGATGACCAGATCATCCACTGTGGAATCGACAGCGGCCGAAACCAAAGCATTGCGCCAGTTAAGAGCGTGGTGACGATCAAAGGAATGACCATATAGCCAACAATAAGGGGGCTAAGTGCTTGATGATATGCACGAAACTCGTTCGCTCCGATTAATCTCCATGTAGGATAGTTGACAAGACTTTCTACAAAAGACGCTCCCATACCGTAAAAAGCGAGAGTAAAGGTAATCAGGAAGAGCCAAATAGAGAATTTTGATGATCTATTCATGATAGTCCTATAGGGCTTTTAGGAAACTCCTGTACAAAACCGGTGCATCCCTATCGCAACTAACTTTGTTGTGCGGTTATCGACATCGTATTTCGGATTAACCTCGGTAAATTCGATGATCTTTGTGTTTGCAAGCGAAGCCGCGTATTTCACCAGCGTGATAAATTCACCCGCACGCAATCCGAGCGGCGACGGAGACGACGTTCCCGGAGCGTCAGCCGAACGCACTGCATCCATATCGAAACCAAAAAAAGTGTTAAGCGAAGAGCTGTGCCCGATGAATTTCTGCCTGATCTGTTCTTTTAGTTCGATGTCGGCCTCAGCTCGAGAGCGCAGCAGTTCGAGAGCGATACGATGGACACCTAGCTCCCGAATATATTCGTAATAGACCGGCGAGCAAAAATGCGTCTGAAAGCCTACCTCGTAAAAATAAGTCGGTATCAGATGTTTTTCCTCTAATAACTGACGATACGGAGTACCGCTATTGCGGTGCTCAGCCAGTCTCACATCTAGATGCGAATCGACGCTGACACCGATCCACCACTCGGGACCGTAAACCTCAGCCATCGCACGTCCGTCGGCATACGAAATGTCATTGCCGCCGCCCAGCACGATGATCCGCTTGCCTTCCTGTAATAGCTGCTTGACGACGGCGGTCATTATTTCGTGGGTATCTTCGAGCGTCGCACCAAGCCGCACATCGCCCAAATCAAAAACTTTTTTCCTAAGATTAAATGTTGTGAGTTTATAAAACTGTTCGCGTATAGCGTTTGGTGCGTCAGCAGCTCCGACCCGGCCGCCGTTCCGTCGCACGCCTTCGTCCTGCTGGCAGCCTAGAATAACGATGTCAGCAGCGGCATATTGCTCCGGCTCTGACGATACGGCTTCTCCCATTCGCGGATCGCTCGGGTCGTTTCGCGAATAGAAAAGCTCAGCCGACGGACGCGTTGTTTGTTCGAATATCTGGCTCATATAGTGACAGTATTTTCCTATTATGTATCGAAGTCAACAGGCCGCATAACAGTCTCGCATCAAACAAAAATAATGGCGAAGACCTAGATCCCCGCCATCATCTTGAGCGCCGATAAAGTCCACTTTTACTGCGTCGATACAAAATCAAAGCCGGTAACGTTATCCGACAGATTAAGCAGTCGAACCGCTTGTGTAAAAGTGAATCTCGGACTTGAGACCATAACCGTATAGGTTTCACCGGTCAGACAGTTCGCAAAACTGTAAACACCGCCACGGTTCAATGTCGCGGTGCGGATAACGCCGGTCGCGAGGGACCTTAGTTGAAGTGTCGCACCCAGGATGCCGCGTCCGGCTGCATTCGTGACTCGTCCAGATATAGTCGCCGTTGCTGGTGCAACCGCAGTACAGCTAGGGAATTTGAACGATCCTATACGCGTATTCCAGTTCGCCGCCGACGTTGCAGAATAATACTCATTTGTGTACCAAAATGTGCAGTCATCGCTTGGGTCAACGCTCAACGCACTGTAATCACCCCAACGGCTGCCGGTACTTGTTTGCACGCCGGCTCCGGCGACGATCACGCCCTCGCCCTGCGGCATTGTGCCAAGCGGGTCATCGACGAGCCGTCCCGTATATCTGATACCAGGAAATACACTTGTTGCATCCGAAACGTTATACGCCATCCCCATATTCCCAAGACTGTCCATCGCGACGCTCCCCATCCAGCGATTGACGGTGTCTGGCGAATATGTTCCTTGCTGAAATATCGTCGGCGTTGTGTTGGGGCTGCGAACTTCGTACCAACGCATACCCGCGATGCCGGTCTGAGCCTCGACGGACTGCGAGGTCACGAGGGATTCGTAGGTGCCGAAATTGCGATAAGCAAGACGAAATGTCGGACGTTGGCGATACGAAAGAATATCTATCTTGGTGGTCGTTCCGGGCTGTCCGATGCAGTTACGCGAAGGAGTCGTGCCGCCCGAACATGGAAATACCGAGTCAAACGCTGCGGTCGGGACGACAGTCGGCCCCGTCAGCGAAGAATTAGCAGGCGTGGTAAAGTCCGCGTGAAACTTGTAGAACAACAAAGCATCGCCCGCCGCTCCGAAATCATTATCACGCGTTCCGACAAAGTAATTTGGGCTACCCGCAGGCGGCAACATGCTACCGTCAAGATCTGCAGGCAGCAGGCCATTCGGTCCTGTTCCAGTTTCTGAAACCGTAAACCTGATGCTCGTTGCCAAAGGGTTTCCAATCAGCATCTGACCGCGATCGAGGGCATACATGCCGAGCACGCCGCTTCCGGATTCGCGTGTATTCAGGTAGTAAGCGTCAGGCCATACGCCGTATTTAGGATAATCGGGAAAGCTAGGTGCCGAGAAAGCGTAGCGATAATATGTACCGGTCGGATCAGAAGTTTGCGAGATCGCTACACAGTTAAAGAATGGTGCGGTCGAGTTGCTAAATTGGCTGATCAGCCAGCGGTTCGCCATCTGATCGTAAAGCACGACGGGATCACCCGCGTTTTCGGTCTCGCAATCACCGCCAAAACCTGTCCACAGTGTATTTGTATTCACAGGGCCAAACAGCGAAACACCTGTGCGGCTAAATACCTGTATCTTGAGATTGACCATCTGCACATAATAGTTAGGGCCGATCTCGCCGTTAGGGTCGGGCGGCGAACACCCGCCGCATCCTGTCGGATTACTGATCCCGTTAAAACTCACACCGAGCGTGGGAACATCGTTATTGCTGTTAAAAACGCCCTTACCCATCACCGTCTGCAGAGCAGCGTCCGGGTCGTGGCGCAGATCGCCTACGGGGCCGAGCTCGCCCTTGTCGTCTTCCTCTTTATCGATCTTGCGAGCTTTTCTACTCGACGCCATCGTCCGAAAAGGCGGCGATATATCAAATCTAGCGGCGGTGACAACAATCGGTTTCGTTTGAATCTCGGGCGACGGCTCCGGCTTTTCCTTCTGTGCCGACGCACCCACAGCCAAAGC
>JAYVOS010000396.1:0-3764 GCA_043757775.1 Chloracidobacterium sp.
GGCGTCGCAGCCGCGCAAAGTTACGCCGGACGCTTTGCCGCCAAAGAGGCATTCCTTAAAGCTCTAAAAACAGGCTGGCGTGGAAAGATAACCTGGCAAGACATCGAGGTCGTATCTGACCATCAAGGTGCTCCATCGCTCGAGATCCACGGCGAAGCTCTCAATATACTAAAAACGCTCGGGGCGACCCACGTACATCTCTCGATCTCGCACACTTCGGCAAGTGCGATCGCTGAGGTAATTTTAGAAAAAGATTAGGGTTTTGGCGTCGCTGTGGGACTAGGTTTCGGTAAAGGCGGCGGCCCGGTCGAACTTGGTTTCGGGTCGTCGAGATTTAGAAACACGACCGGAGCGTCGTGATCCGAAAGCCTTTCTGGCCGCGTCGCATCGTTTGACCACACAAGCGGAAAATCAGCATCAACACGCGCATAACCAAATTTAGCGACAATTGCTTTGACAGGTTTATTGATCAACATATGATCAAGAGCCTGTGCGGAGCCGTCAAAACTATAAGAGTAACGGTTAGGTGCGGCGATATAATCGATCAGATCGACGAGGCCGGTCGTGGAAGGCGTCTTAGAGGTAACGATAACGTTCGGGTCGGACTTGCCTTTGAGAATGCCGATCAGATCGTTGTAGCCGTCATTGAACTGAAATGAATTAAAATCGCCGCACACAAGTAGCCGCTCGTTCGGGTCGCCTTTTTCACGTTCCTGAATAAAGTTTGCCAGCCATTCGGCTTCGAGACGACGTTTATTTCGAACGCGGTCACCGTCCTTTTCGTCGTCGATCCCGCGATAAGATTTGAGGTGATTGACGATCACCGTAAAGGCAAACGGTTTGCCTGTCTTAGCGTCCGCCACCTCGGCACGCAGCATGAGCGGCGGCCGGTCAAATAGTTTCTCGTCAGGGAATCCGGTGCCGTAATTTAGTTTTTCGTCCTTGGCAAGCTGCTTGACCTCGACGACCTTGACCTTGGTAGATTTGACCAAAAAACCGACATCGATGCCGCGAACGTCATTGCCCTCTTCGAGGTAAGGAACATATTTCGGGTCAGGCTTACCCGCAGCAACTGCATCGGCATTAACCTTATCCGCAACCTTTTGCAGTACTTTGAGATTTTCCATCTCGACGATGCCCAGCACGTCAGGCATCGATAGCACGGTGCGGATCGCAAGTGAAGCCTTGTTCAAACGTGCTTGAAACACATCCTTCGGCAGCGTAGCTTCTTTCTCGACATTACTCGAATTTACTTCGTCATCGAAAAAATTTTCGACGTTAAAACTGCCGACCGTTACCTCACGATCACCCGCAGGGCTGACAGCGACAAAGCCTTTGATATTTTCAACCGTCGGGGGATTGGTAGCATCGACGAGCAAGGTGTAAAACTTTTTCGAATAATCGATCACACCTGTCAGGCCTTTGATCGTCGCACCGGTGGGCACATCGAGAGCTTTTGAGCCAGTCTGCGAATCGCTGTCAATACGGAGTATCTCCGGATTCATATCAAACCTTGGAACGGTGTCGGGCAGCTTATCAAAATAGGCAACAAGCGTCTCGATACCCGGTTCGCGAAACGGACGCGGCGTTCCCTGCAAAGCCGCAAAGAATATTCCGTTCGATGTCGCTTTACCTGTTTTTTCATTTGTAAAACCACTGGTCGGCCCGACGACGACGACGTCCGCCCGGACACGCATCCCTTCAAATCGCTCCATCTGGTCGAGCTTTCCTTTCGGGTCCAGTTCGGCAGATGTCAAAACGATCGGAACGGGCAGCGGATTGTCTTTCGAGATAACCTTAACGGTCGGTTTTGTTATTTCGGTGATGCTGAGAAATATCTTTTCGCTTCGCGGGCGAAATTCGGCAACCGTTCCGTCAACCTGTACGAGGCTGCCTAACGAGACCGAACCAACACTATTTTCACCATAAACGTAGATACCCTCAGATGTTTTAGGATCAGCATCGACCTGTCCATCCGGCGTTTGGATATAAAAACCCTTGGGCAAAATAGCAGTGACGACACCTGAAACACGAACCGTCTCACCAACGTGCGGTGAAGCATTGGCCGCACCCTGGATCTCGTTGATCTTGTATTCCTTTTGCGCAAATGCAGAAACAGTCAGTCCAATAAGGAAGAGGAAGGTAATAAGCGTACCTCCACAAATTTTGGTTACTTTTTTATCCATATCAAATTGACGATCAGGCTCCCATATAATTTCCCCTTTTTGAAAAAGTCTCATGGCAACCCTGCCTAGCGCCGTTGGCCAGCAAAATCCTCGTTCGAAAGGCTGATCCCGACCTGCATGACTCTCGATTGGAACACAAGTCCTCGCGCCGCCACACTAATGTTAAAATTAGTGCCGCTGGTGATATTGTCAAGACTATAATTCCCTTGTGCGTCAGTTAAGACCGTTCTTGGAATACCAGTCTGCTGATCAACAAATATCACCCTGGCGTTAGGAACACCGGTGCCGCCTCCGCGAGGCCTCGTCACACGTCCGGTAACCGTCAGATTACTTACGGAACCAAATGATCTCAACAACGTCCAATCGGAAAAATTGCTGACCGGAGTCGTTGTAGTTACAGTATTCGCAGTCCTATCGAGGATCGCCCCGTCAACAAGTGAGAAAGAGTTTTCGTAGCGATGTAGTGCTAGCGAACTCTCGGCAACCCCTACCGGAAAATCTGTATCAACATATTTGAATATGAGGTTTGCTGTGATGTCTCCGGTCTCAAATAGAGTCCAGTATCGTTTTAAGGTGAACAGCGGTTCCGGTGCACTCGGGTGCGTTATGTTAAACGGAGTAACTGCCAGTGTCGAAGGGCTGATCCCTACAGCGGTCGGATTAACGGTGACCGGTGAATAGCCGTCATTTGTCCCGACCGGATATGTAAAGGCTCCGTTAGTAGTTGTAAATTGTCTCTCCAGCTTTCCATTGACCATGCCGCTGTTGAATCTCGTAATCGTTGCATTAGGGCCGAGGGTGATCGTGTAATTTGTATTCCCGACGGCATTAGTCGTCACCAGCGTCTCAGGCCCGAGCGCCAAAGTGCCCGTAACTGTAATGTTGCCGGTCATATAAGTTTGCGGATATGCGAGGGTAAGATTTGTCATCGTACCGGATCCGACTGTCTGTGCGGCAAGGAGCGGATCGATCTTTTGCTTAAGAACGGTTGCGATCGAGGTGGGCACATTTGGAAAGAACTTCAATCCGGTAAGCTGCTCGATCTTAGAGATCGGACAGATGTAGGTCATCCAATTGCCATTGAGGCCGCTCGCGGTCTGGATATTTGGTGTCAAGACAGCAAAAACCCTAGTGTTTGCATCTACTCTGGATAGGTCATTAGACCCCAATGGCAATACCATCACCACCCTCCATACGTAAGCAGGAACAACCACATGCCCATTAGCAACAGTGGTCGCAAACCCATTAAGGCCAATTCCGCCTTGTCCGGCATTGCCCATCCACGTGTAAACCTCATTACCGGCCGTAACCTGGGTCCGGATGTATCCTTCCATATCATTCCAGATACCTTGATTGTTTTGAGGTGCCTGCGGAATGAAATTGGTCATAAAAAAGGTGGCATCATTATCAGGAACCCTGATATTTGTCCTGTCACCGGACGGAACGTTATGACCGCGATCAAACCCGCCGTTGGTTGTATTTCCGGAATAGTCGCTGCCTTGAACTTGATAGCACCCTGGAGGCAGCGAGGTATCGGCACGCTAATTGTCCGTTCGGCTGGCCGACCCTAGCCAGCTG
>JAYVOS010000397.1:0-3749 GCA_043757775.1 Chloracidobacterium sp.
GCGACGTTTCGCATTATGACGAAGAGGCTCGACGCGATCATCTTGACCTTATTGCCGAAACGGTCGCCTAAAAGTTGGTAAACCGTCTGCAGGTCGCCCTTGAAATACATCGGGATAAAGATCGCCGAGATCACAATGCGACCGAGCATGTAGCCAAAAACAAGCTGCAAAAACTGAAAATTGCCGCCCTTAGCAAATGCGATGCCCGGGACCGAGACAAACGTGATCGTGCTAGTTTCGGTAGCGACGATCGACATCGCGATCGCCCACCACGGCACCGATCTATCTCCGACAAAATAATCCTCAGTCGTCTCCTGCTTGCCCGAAAACAAGATGCCGAATGCCGTGATGCCGATCAGATAGCCGAAAATAATGACGAGGTCTAGTGTTTGCATTTATTTTAGGTTTGCCAGAGCTTTTTCTACTACAAAATCGTTGTTTTTTAGTGCCGTTTCCGCTAAGGCACGGCTTGCATTTCCGCCGAACATCACCAAAGCGATGCGATAGTCGCCGCCGGCTTCGTTAAATAACAAGGTCGCGGCGGCTTCGTCTAAACCTGTTTCCGTCATAAAGATACGAAAGGAACGCTCTTTTAGTTTGACATTCGACGGCTTCATATTGGACATCCGGTTGCCTTTGACATAACCAAGCCGGATCATCGCGACAGTCGAGATCATGTTTAGCACCAGCTTTTGAACCGTGCCGGATTTCATTCGAGTCGAACCTGTAATGGCCTCAGGGCCGACGACAGGGACGATAGCGACATCCACCGCTTTTGTGATCGCCGAATCGGGGACGCATGTCACGCACGCCGTGAAACATCCTTTCTCTCTCGCATAATCGACGGCTCCGATAGTATATGGCGTTCTGCCCGAAGCCGCTAAGCCGATAACGGCGTCTTTGGCCGTAAGGCCTCGTTCCTTTATATCTTGTGAACCTGCTTCTCGGTTATCTTCGCTCGACTCGCTCGCTTTGTAGAGGGCGTCGTAGCCGCCAGCGATGACACCTTGGACGAGATCGTAAGACACCCCAAATGTCGGCGGAATTTCGGACGCATCAAGCACGCCGAGCCGTCCGCTCGTGCCTGTGCCGACATAAAACAAACGCCCGCCGTTTTGCAGTCTTTCGACGACCTTGTCGATCGCAGATGCGACCTGGGGCAAAACTTTTTCGACAGCATCAGCAACTTTTTTATCTTCGTCGTTGATCAGCCGCACGGCATCGAGCGTCGAGGCTTTGTCGATCTCGGCGGTCGCAGGGTTTTCTTGTTCAGTTACCGGTAGCATCAATAGATAGAAAATAGAAAATCGACAAACCGAAACGCCGTGACGTTTGAACAGTTTCGAATTGCGGGTATGAACTTGATTTTCTTTGCCGCTTCAATTGCATTCTCTGTTGCACCCAAAGATAGACCCTTGACGACTCGTATTTCTCCGATCCGCCCCTCCGCAAGTAATTCAATTCTGAGGACTACTGTGCCCTCAGTATGCCCAGCATTTTCTGGCCACGCAGGTCGTGGCTTGTCGGTAATTATCGGACGACGAGCACGTTTTGTACATTTTTCTTGCTGTCTCGTTTGTCCCCACGAAGACGCTGAGGACAGGAAAATAAGCAAGAATAATATGGCAAGCTTAGTCATGATTTCTCCCAACCGAAGCCCTGTTTTTCATCGCCATCATTGCTGCAGCGTGTGATGGTGGCATTTGCGGGTCGGCAAGTTTTGCTTTTGGGGCGACGGACGCGATGAGCTGTTTCATCGGATCGGTCAATAGTTTGCCCGCATTAAAAACGCTGCCAACACAGCCGACCGGAAATCTTTCTTTTTCAAGATTCAGCTTGCGAATCACAGCGACGGCTGCGGTGCCGAGCTCGCGTCCGGCATCGGAGACGATACTGAGTGCAATCTTATCACCATCTATAGCAGCTTCGACTACAAAACGAGCAAATCCGGCGATGCGGCTGTTGTCCATCTTTGGTGCGTATATCGCTCCGATGAGATTTTCGACACTAGATGCGCGAAAATATTCGGCTGCTTGCTCGCTCAACTTTGTGATTTCGCCGCGTCCGTCAGATGCCTTTGCAATGCTGTGTAATGCTTGCTCGGCGATGCCGCGTCCGCCGCCTTCGTCACCGGCGATCGGTCCCCAGCCACCGGCGATGGCTTTGTCTCCAGTATTATTTGTGCCGAGACAGATTGAGCCGGTTCCGGCTATAACAACGAGGCCCGCCTTACCCAGCGTCGTTCCGTAAAGAGCAATATCCGCATCGGTGGTGACATGTGTTTTGCGGATCTGATATTTGGCGATAAAGCTCTCACCCACACGTTCGCGGATGTCTGTACGGCGGGTCCCTGCCAGCCCAAGCGTGGCCGCGACTATGTCTCCGCGAGAAATGCCGCTCGCGTCACAGGCAGCGTCGCTGGCTTTGATGATATTTGCGACGGCTGTCTCGACGCCTACTCGTAAAGGGTTAGAAGGGCCGCCGGAGCTTTCGGATACGACCTCGCCGCTCTCGTTCATTAGGGCGATGTTGCTCTTGGTCCCGCCGCCGTCCACGCCTAAAAAAAAGCGATAGGATCGGGGGTTGGTTCTTTGATTTTTGGTTCGCTGCGGCATCTATATTTTATTCGATGCGAAAAATATCTATTTCTATTCTTCTCAATACTTGACATATAATCAAAGTTAAAGGAGTTTATATAATCAATAAGATAATCTAATCGCAACTTTTAAGGTATGTGATATATGGAGATACGACAGCTCAGAGCCTTTCTGGCAATCGCCGAGGCAAAAACATTTACGGCCGGAGCGAGACGTGTAAACGTAACACAGGCGGCGATCTCGATGCAGATACGCCAGCTCGAAGACGAAGTTGGTTTGCAATTATTTACAAGAACGCCCCGCCGTGTGATTATGACCGAGGCGGGCGAACATCTGCTAGAACGTGCACGCCGAATAATGCGAGAGCATGACACGGCGCTCGCCGAGATCGCTGAACTTGGCGGCGTCGAGCACGGGCGTCTACGTATCGGTTCGGCATCGGCGGAGTTTGCGACTCAGCAATTGCCCCATATTTTGCAAGGGTTAAAACAGAGATTCCCAAATGCAGAACTTAGCATTAGCGCCGGAACGAGTCTGACTTTGGTCGAAAAGATCATGCATGGCGAGACGGATATCGCATTCGTAAGCCTGCCGGTTGATAATTCATCGATTACGACCGATCTGCTTTTCAGCGACGAGATCGTCGCCATTGCACATCCGACGCATTCGCTGGCAAACGAAAAATACATCAGTGCGGCAGCTCTTGCGGGTGAAAAACTGATCCTCGGCGAACGCGGCGGCAACACGCGGCGGATGATCGATGATTTTTTCAATGCCGCAAACGTCCGTCCAAATATCGTGATGGAACTGTCCCGACAAGAGGCGATCAATCAAATGGTCGAGGCAAATCTTGGCGTAGGAACGGCGGGAGCAAAGACCATTGCCGACGAGATCCGCGAGGGAAGATTGGTTTCATGGTTGATCGAGGGAGCCGAGATCAACTGGGAACTCGGCCTCGCGAGGCTTCGAGGCGGATATTTCTCGCCTATAGCGAAAGAATTTGTGCGGCTGTGTAAAGAAAGTTTCGTCGTCCGGGAAAAGGAACTAAAGGCAAGGAAATGAACATCAGGACTTTTAACGCGAAGACGCCAAGAGGCAAAGTCGCAAAGATTTTTGGAAAGCGCGTTGCTCTTTCTTTCGCGTCTTTGCTCC
>JAYVOS010000398.1:0-3747 GCA_043757775.1 Chloracidobacterium sp.
TTGCTGCTGGATGAGCCGTTTTCGCAGATGGACCCTAAACTGCGCCAGACCTGTTTTGATGCGATCCGCAAGGCCACAAAACGGCGCGACCGTATCTTCATTTTTGCATCAAATGATTTTATTCAGATCGCTGACCTTGCTGATGAGGTCGCATTTCTCTCTCAAGGAGAGATTTCGCAAAACGGTACGCCTCAAGACATTTACGAAGAGCCGACGACCGTCGAAGCCGCTAGCATAACTGGCGACAATAATCTCATTGCTGCCCGCCGTGTTTCTAAAAACGATGCCGACCTGCCTGAGTTTCATACAATTGACGGCGGACATCGACTATTTGCTCAAAATGTCGAAAAACGAAAACTCGGAGCGATCAATGAAAATATGACGATCGCGATTCGCCCTGATCAGGTCACGATGACAAAAGGTACATCGCGTCCCGAAGACAATCTTCTGCGAGGCGTTGTCACACAGATCAAATTCCGCGGTGCCACATCACTAATAGAATTTGACGCCGAAGGGTTAAAATTAATGACACGGGAAATGAAAATCGTCGGCATAAAGGTCGGCGACGAATGTATGCTCGGCCTGCCTCCGCACCGAATCATCATCCTCAAAAATTAAAAAAGGCGGCCACAAAAGACCGCCTTTGCAGGCGACTATATATAATTACGGCATTTATTGACCAGCAATCGTTAAAACCACGAGAGTTCTGCGGTTTTTTGCTTTGTTTACCGCTGTCGTATTTGGAAAAAGCGGCTGACTCGCTCCGTAACCTTTCGCCACTATCCGGCCGTCAACCAAGCCCGCCGCCGCCAGCTTTTCCGCAATAGAATATGAGCGTTTATCGGTCAGGGACTGGATGATCGTCGGATCCCCGGTATTATCGGTGTGAGATTCGACGGTGATCGCGTAGTCAGGATTGTTGATCAAGATACTCGCAAGTGATGATAATTTACCATCAGACTGAGCAGCAAATGTGCTCGAACGCGAGCTTGCCCAAAGAGTTTCCGGCAGCGTAAGAACAATGCCGCGTTCGTTTTTCACGACAGCACCAAACCCTTTTAGTGCGGCTATCATTTCGGATTCTGAAGCATTGAGCTTTGCGGCTTTTGTTTCGTCGTCACGCTGCTTTTGTATCGCGGCAAGTCTAGCATTAGCATTCTCAAGGTCGATCTTAGCGCGGGTCAGGTCTTCGCGAAGCCTGCCATTCTCGTCACGCAGATCTTTTACTTGATTTGAGAAATTTAATGCATCACGCTCCGCCAATTCACGGTTGCGCGTCTCGCGTGCAACCTCGCCCTTGAGATCGGTGATCTGATCTTGGGCTTCAGAAAAGCGACTCTCCGCACTGCGGATCTCAGAGTCGGATCTGATCTTTTCGTTACGTTTTTCGCGTGCATCTTTTCGCTGCAACGCCAGCCCTTCAGCCTTTACCGAAGCGCTGATGGCTTTACGAGCGGTAATATCGACAGTGTCGGAATCACGCCCGGCGTCAAATGCGTTGACTGCATTTTGCATTAAGGTTTCGGCTTCATTAAGTTCGAGAGACGCATCTCGTTCAGCCCCGGCAAACCTCGCCAGAGCTACCGCCTGCTTGGCTTGAAGTATCGCCGAAGGCGTTTTTGCATAGTCAGTCTCAGCTATTGCGGGCGTTCGTGGATCGCGAAAATAGTCGCTCGAATTACCAAAATATGAAATTGAGGGAGTCGTGCCGATGCGTTTGCCATTTTCAGCGACGGGATAGAGATTTTCCATCATTATCGCCTGGCTCGGGCGAGTGACCATAAAATGCGGTTCGGCCGTAATTATGACTGCAAATGTCTGGAGCGGCGTAGTAAACGTCACCTTAGAATCAATGAAAAAGATCCCGCTTCGTTTGATCTCGCCCAGATTGTTGATCTGTCCATCCGGCGAGATTGCCCACACAACATACGTTGCATAACCCGCTCCCAATTCAAACGGACGCGGCATCTTTTCCACCGAAAGCTCGATCTTTGTGCCCGTTTTCGATGATCTTTTGACTCGTGCATCGCCCTTCATACGTGGAAACCGTGTCGTCCCGCGAAACTGCACGAGCACCGTGTCATCCAACGGATAAGTGATCGCGGTTGTCTTTCGAGCAACATCCGGAGTCTGTGCAATTGCCGCAGTAAAAAGCAATGCAGGCAAAAACAACAAAGCTATCAACTTAAAAATGTTGGACTTCTTCATATTTTTTTCTCCGAAAAGCGTGCGCTTTTTGTAAAGATGCCACAATTCAATTGTTAGTTGCAAGGATCAAGGCTTGGACAACTAGACGCTATCTACAGTATATTCAACCTTTTGTAGATGAAATGAACGACCTTAACAGGCTTCTCAAATACGTCCGGCCATATTGGTTCATCTTTGTGATGGCCTTTGTGGCGATGATCCTCGGCGCGGTGTTTGAGACTGCTACGATGGCGTTGCTTGCCCCGATCTTTGATCAATTTTTGTCCGCACCCGGCACTAAGTCAAAAACGCTCTTTGATCTAAGTAATTTAATACCGAGAGATAATTGGTATCGGGCATGGATCATGATCTCGGTGTGCTTGATCTCGTTTACAATCCTAAAAGGCATTGCCGAATATTTTTCGTCTTATTTAATGGCCCGCATCGGCCAGTCAGCGATCCTCAAACTGCGTGGCGAGCTTTACCAACATCTATTAAAACAATCAGCTGTATTTTTTGAAAAACATCGCACGAATTATCTTGTATCGAGGCTTGTCGTAAGTTGTTCCGCAATAGAATTAGCCGTGTCGTCTAATCTTCGTGACGTCTTGCGCGAAAGCGTGATGTTGGTGTGTTTTCTCAGTGCTGCTTTTTATTTCAACTGGAAACTCGCTCTTGGCTCGCTGTTAATAGCTCCGATCATAGGCTTTTTGACAACCAATTTTAGCCGGCGTATGAGAAAACTCGCCGATGTTTCGCTAAAAGGAAATAAAGACTTAAGTGATACCTCGCAAGAGACACTTTCTAATCAAGTCATCGTCAAAGCATACTCAGCTGAGGGACGCGAGCAAAAACGCTTTATAGATGTTGCACGCATCATCGCTAAAGCAAATCTGCGTTCGGCACGTATTGCCGCGATCTCGCCTCCGACCATTGAAATTATTGGCATGTTAGCAATAAGTGTGCTGTTTTATTTCGGGTTGCGCGAGATAAATTCGGGTTATATGGACCCGGCACAATTTTTTACTTTTTTAGGCTTATTGTTTCGTAGCTACGACCCGATGCGAAAGATCTCACGTCAGCATAATGAGATCACCAAAGCATTTTCGGCTGCCCGCGACGTGTGGAATATTCTCGACGAAGACGAATCTCTGTCTGAGAGATCTGACGCGGTCGATCTCGCACCATTAAAAAACAATATCCATATCCATAATGTTTCTTTCAACTATCGCAACAGCAAGCGAAAGATATTGCAGGACATAAATCTTGAGGTCAAAAAAGGAACCATGGTCGCTCTCGTCGGCCAGAGCGGCGGCGGTAAATCAAGCCTGACGCGGCTGATACAAAGGCTCTACGACCCGACCGCAGGTTCGATCACTTGGGACGGAACTGATCTGCGAGACGCCAAAATACTGAGCCTCAGATGGCAGATGGCACTTGTGACGCAGGAAACGGTCCTGTTCAACGACACGATCAGGCAAAACATCGCTTACGGCAATCCTGACGCAACCGATGCTGAGGTCGAGGAAGCCGCACGCATCGCCTACGCGGACGAATTTA
>JAYVOS010000399.1:0-3733 GCA_043757775.1 Chloracidobacterium sp.
TCGATGCTGGCGAACAAAACTTCTCTGCCGTCGATGTTGCTCACAGTGTTTATCCTTCTTAAAAGCGGATGTGCAACTCTCGTCAATGTCGATCTGGCCCTAGTGTCAGGCTCGCGATATTTCACCGAAGCCGACTCCAGATTCGGCATTACTGAAGTTTCGTCAGGGCATAAGTTTGAAATCGGTTTGAGAACAGTTTCGTCGAGGGATATTCGCATTTGGGATCGACGAGCTTACGGCAATTTGATTGGGTAACCCAAGGTCGGCTACCGCCTGGCGGTGAAGATCAGTTTTCTCGATCAAAACGGCGTAACAAACATGGAAACGTAATGATTGACGATTGTGCCGGTAAAAAAATGGGCTTGGCAAAATTTTATTTCCGATATGTGACGACGCTCACATCGCTCTTCTATGATATCGGCTAACCTGCAGGCGTAAGTAGAGTTAATGAAAAACTCGGGAAAAAACGGAGGCAATAATATGGCTTCAACATTTAAAATTAAAATCGGTCTTCTGGCCACCTTTTCGCTACTTTTTCTGGCGTGGGTCGTCTCGGGAAGTCTGCGGGCAACCGCAGGAGAAGCTAATCCCAGTCTGACGAACCGTGTGACGGAGGATGTACAGTTAAATGACAACGGCGAACTTACGCCTGTTGACTCTCAATCTGTGCCCAAGGAAAATGCATGTGCTGCCTGTCACGAGGACATCGTGAAGAAATTTTCTACCTCAGTTCACGGTAAGGTTCCGAATGCTAAAGATATAGACGGGTCGACAACGTGTGCAAGTTGTCACGGTGATGGCACCGCCCATATGACAGACGGGAGCGCAGCGTCGATCAAGAATCCCAAGAAGCTTTCGCCAAACGAAATCAACCAAACTTGTACAACCTGTCACTCGCAGATCGGCAATCATGCTATCTGGCGAGGCAGCAAACACGAATCGGCTGGCTTGTCATGCTTGAGTTGCCACAGCTCGCATCACGCCGGTGAGGGGCAACCAAAAGCGATTGCCAATTTCGCAAATTTGGAGACTGAAACAAAGCTCCTAAAGATGCGCACGGAGAAAGAAACCTGTTACCAGTGTCACGGCGACCTTCGTAAATCCGAAGTACAACGCTCAACACATCTTTTCAGAAATGAACAAGGGCAATCGAAACAGTCCTGTTCGGCCTGTCACAACGCACACGGATCGACCGGCGAAAAGCTGATGCAATCCGGGAGTTTGAACGACACATGTTATGAGTGTCATACCGAAAAACGCGGCCCGTTCCTATGGGAGCATGCCCCGGCTACCGAAAACTGTGCCAACTGTCACAAGGCCCATGGGTCTAACAACCCGTCCTTATTAAAAGCGCGCACCCCAATGCTCTGTCAACAATGCCACATTCAAGGGCGCCATCAGACCGTTCCCGGCAAGCCTAATT
This sequence comes from Chloracidobacterium sp., assembly GCA_043757775.1. Lineage (GTDB taxonomy): Bacteria > Acidobacteriota > Blastocatellia > Pyrinomonadales > Pyrinomonadaceae > OLB17. Next base: position 1,424 of record JAYVOS010000399.1, read on the forward strand.
CAGTGTTTCAGTTCAGCCGCGGCTGCACGACCTGTCACTCACAGGTTCACGGATCGAACCATCCTTCGGGAATTAACTTGCAGCGATAGCAGCACGATGAGGAGGAGGGAAACAATAATGAAAACGAATAATCTACATCAAAAATTAAACCTTGGCGGTATCCTGCTGCTTCTTTTCGTGTTCGGATTGACCTCCGTACAGGGACAGCAGTTAGATCCCAGCCCAAAAGCAGAAGTCGATAGCGGCGCAACAAGCAAGGATACCAAGCCCGAAAGCACGAAACTTTCGGATAATTTTAAGTGGACCTTCGAACTCGGGGGTCAATATCGAAATGTTACCGGCGCACGGCCATCGAAATTTGAGGAATTCGGACAAGTCCCACAGTATGGTACGTTTCGGAATTTCCGCGTCTCATCAAACCCGCCGAATTCCCCATCCTTTTTCCGTGCGATCGGTAGAGGCATTGGCCAGATAGATGAGCAATTTTATGTGGATTTTGGGCGTTATGGGAAATTTCGCACCACAGTCTCATTGAACGAAACACCGCATCTATATTCTCGCGGAGCCAAGTCATTGTTTACCGGCACCGGCGGTGTCCTATCGATAGACGATTCGATTCAAACTATGTTGCAGAACACGCTTGATCCGGCGTTACCCGCCGCGGTCAATGGTTTTGTTGCGTCCGCCCCGACGATAACACTGCGGACGAAACGCCAAGCGCTTGATTTTACGCAGACTGTGCAAATCAATGGGAAATTCAGTCTTCGAATGAACTGGTTGCGCAATATGCGCTTAGGTACTCGGCCGATAGGTACCGGCAGCTATGAACGAATCGGAACCGCCACCGGCGACACATTTCGAGTGATGTCGATCGAACTTCCAGAACCGATCAAATACGTTTCGGACCAGCTTTCGTTCGGCACTAGTTATGTCGCGAAGAAGTGGGGGGTGAATTTCGATTATGTCTTTTCAAACTTTCACAACGACAATCCGTCTCTGACGTTCGACAATCCGTTTCGAATCACTGATTTCCAGGCAACGTCTAGTGGCAATTTTGACCGCATGAAATTTGCGCGCGGTCTGATAGCGTTACCGCCGAATAACAGCTCGCAGAGCATTATGATCTCGGGATTTGTCGATCTGCCCTTGACCACGCGACTTGCAGGAGCGGTTGGTTGGAGCTTTTGGAGGCAGGACGAACAGTTCTTGCCGTACACATTGAATACCGCAATTGTAACTGGAGTCCAGCCGGGCGTGATCCCGACATCGACTACATCGCTTCCGAGGCAGAACCTAGATGGAAAGGTGGATGTCTTCACACAAGATTACGTGATTGCTTCTCGTCCGTCGAAAAGTTGGACGTTCAACCTGCATTTCAAGAACTATCAGCACGAGAATAAGACCGTGCCGATTCTGTTCCCAGGATTTGCGGCTTACGGCGAGGGCTATTGGAGAACAAACATTTCAGGGGTGCCGATCGAGAATGAACCCGTATCGTTCTTTAAGACTTCGACAACGGCAGAGGCCATCTGGGATATAAGCAAGTCGGTAAGATGGAAGGTTGAATACGGATGGGAAGGCTGGGTCCGGCGAAACCGTCAGGCCGGCCGAACGAACGAGCATTCGATCGCAACGCAATTGTCATTCAAGCCGGTTTCGCAGTTTTCAGCTAAGTTTAATTACAAATATGCGGATCGCGAGCCACGCCGGTACGACCCCGGTGTAAAGGAATTCAATCAAAATCGAATGTTTGATCAGGCGAGGCGGCTGAGTCATGATGCGGATTTGCAATGGCAATGGTCAATTCAGCCAAAGGTTGGCATATCGGGAACATTTGGCTATTCGATCGACGACTATGATCAACATTTCTTCGGCCTTGTTCGGAATAAGCAACTGTACGGGTCGGTCGATCTGCTGTATATGCCGAAAGATAATGCAACATTTTACGCGAGTTTTTCGAGCGAGCGGTACAAGACAAACATTCAGCAGATCTCAAAGACGGGTGCACAACCGAGTTCGCTGCCAGGGTGGTCCCCCGTCGGTTATGCCCCAGAAAACCGCTGGAATCGTGAAGAATCGGATCTTGTGAACAGTTTCGGGATAGGTTTTACGTCTTACCTGATGAAAGAGAAACTGTTGATTGATACCAACTACGCTCTTTCGTTCGGGAGAACAAAAACCACAACCGTAAATCCGTCAACGCCGTTAGCAAATAGCGTCTTGAACGCCACTGCGTTTCCGTTCCCGGACGCTACTACTCGGTTTCAAGAGATTACTTCGGATATTAGCTATCAGATCGCCGATAATTGG
>JAYVOS010000400.1:0-13997 GCA_043757775.1 Chloracidobacterium sp.
GCGTGCCATATTCCGCAGTAGCTCAATGGCAGAGCATTCGGCTGTTAACCGAAGGGTTGTAAGTTCGAGTCTTACCTGCGGAGCCAATTAAATCAATAACTTAGCCTGTCAACATTTGACAGGCTTTTGTTATTTATCTATGAAGTTATCTAAGACACCTCCAGCTACTTATTATTATTGACATGAATCTTAAAACGACTAAGGCTTAATTTCGCGGCCGTGCAGGTATGGCAAGATGTGCTTTTCTTTGGAATACAGGACACGATTCCCGACGCGGAAGAACCTTATATTGCCTGCATTTCTTGCTCGACAAAGGGTCATTTTTGAGACACCCAGGAAGTGAGCAGCTTCTTCTTCACTAAGCAAAGGTTCGTTTTCTGAATGGCTCGCGGAACCATTATTATTAGGATGTATATTAGTTTCGTTGACGACTTCCGTGCGTTGATCAACTGTCACCGTTTTAAGAAGACTAAGGTCGCACGCGAATCGCACCGCTATCGATTCGCGTGCGACCGTTATTTTTTCGCAGATATTCTCGATGATCGTTCTCTTATCTTTTAGGTTGAGGTGAGGCCAGTTTTCGTACAAGTTGTATTCCTCGGAAATATCTAAAGGTTTGAGCTGCGAATGGAACACATCTTCAAGATCATCGGTTGGTATCTTATGTCGGCACTTAGTACAAACGTACTTGCTTGAGTTTCCGGGAACGATCATGCGGCCACCGCATGAGCATAAGACCATACCCGCAAATAGATTGACCGGCTGTTTCTGGATCTTTGTTCCTAGAAGTCGATTTACTCGATCCCAGGTTTCCGGCTCGATAACGGCATCAACAACTATCTCAACTCCATTTTCGATACGACTTCCTTTGGCGGTCGAGTCCCGCAACAAACGATCGATCGTTGTATCCGAAAAAAGAGCTTTGTTTCGAGTGCGGTAACCCAGATCATTTAGAAGTGTAGCGACGATGCTTTTTCGACGATGCTTTAGAAACAGCTCGTAAACAAGACGGCGAACCGGGGCCTCGGACTCTTCGATCACGAGTCTGCCGTTTCGCCACTGATAACCAAACGGAGCGACGCCGCCGTTCGATTTTATTTTGGTAGCCTCGGTCATCCTGTACCTCCTGCTTCCTTTTTCGTGGCACCTAACAAAACTTCGATGGTGCGGTCGCGGACCGCCTCGGTCTCGTGCTTGTGCGACTGGGCGAAGGTCGATTCGACTCTGTAGCCCTTGACCTTTTGCGGTGCGCTTTGTTCAGATGTTGACGTTTCAAGCTGCAGTGACTCCAGGAACAAATGGAAGTTTTCCGGTTCAAGGAAATGTACCTGATCGGATTGATCTGCCGTCAGAAAGCTTTCCGACGCACGTTTGATGTCTCGAAGATGTTTGGCATGGGACGAAATGACAACGACCCTATCATAGCCCGCACTGATGCACTTCTGAATGTTCCCGGTTTCGTAGGCTACCGTATTCGTCACGGCTATTTCGCACGCGATCTTGATCTGACTATTTTCCAGCGAAACGTCTATTCTTCCCGTTCCGCCGAATACCTCCTTTTCGATCGTTGAAACGAACTCATAATTCTCGCCGATGCGTTTTATTAGGGACTGGAGGTAACGATGCCCATTTGGCTTTTCCGAATCGCTTACCACTTGGACAGGATTCAGGTTGACCGGCGTTGGTGCCGCAGCATCTGCGACCGTGGGTTCCGGCCGTACCTCAACCGGTGGTTCGACGGTCGGCGACGCCGTGAACATTTCAATTTCAACCTGCTGTCTCGGGGTCGCGTACCGTTCCCTGGACAAAGCAATTATTCGGCTCATTCTCGCTCCGGCAACTCTATCGTCAACCCTTGGGGGAAGTACAACCTTTAAGTTGAAATCGTAGTCTGCCCGCTCTATACGGGCGATCGCTTCTCCGACACCCAAGTTCTGCAACGCTGCAGCATCAAACGACGAAAAACCCGCGGCAAAGCGTTCGGCGTCAGCGTCGCCGAGTCGAAAACAGATCCGCGTATAGCAATTAGACATTACGCTTGCGGCCACCTCGGGGCTCCGGGTTTGGAGTTGTCTATATTCCTGATGACAGACGACGAGGCCGATATTGAATTTGCGAATCCCGGACATGACGCCCTCTACACTTGGAACCACGACGTTTTGAAATTCGTCCGCGAAAATTCCGAAGAAGGGCCGATTCGCGGTGTCCTGGCGGCTGATCGCGATTTGATGGATCTTTGCAACCAAGAGCGAGCCCAGTAGACTGGAATTTTCGAAACCGATCGCACCCTGCGTGAGCTTGATCAGCAGTATCTTTCGACCGTCCATGATCGACCGCAGATTGAGCTTGTTTTCCTTTTGACAAACAATATTTCGGATCATTTTTTGCCGGAGGAACGTGTCGAGCCGAATGAGGATTGACGACTGTGGCTTTCCGGCTATTAGCGGGAATTCGTTCAGCCAGAAATAACGGACTGATTCGTCCTTCACCGATGTTAGAAACTCGTTTCGAAAGGCCTTCTCAACCAGAAACCGTTTCAGATCGAAAAGGGTTCCGCCACGGTCGCTTTCCAGAATGGCGAGAACCGCATTAGCCAAAACCGCGTCCATTACGTCGCCCCAACTTGTCGCCAGGCGTTTGAACGCAGCCACCAGATCCGAGGAGATTAGTGTCTTTTCCAAATCGCTGTGAGCTTGAAGGATGTTAAATCCGATCGGATACTCGCTGTCGGACGGATCAAAAAGAATGACATCATCAATGCGGTTCTCCGGGATCCGCGCGCAGACGTTATCGATGAGGTCGCCGTGCGGATCGATGACGCATACACCCTCTCCAGCTTCGATGTCCTGGCAGATAACGTCCAGCAGCCAGGTGCTCTTGCCCGAACCGGTACTTCCGAGTACATGAATATGACGCGTACGCTGATCATTCGACAGCGTTGCCGACCGGAGCGTGCCTTCATGGAGGTTTTGGCCGAGGATTAGTCGATGGCCGGTCGCGAATGCCGGGATCGCCTTTGTCCTGCCTCCGTCGCGTTTCAGCTTGTCGATCTTTATCGATGAGCCGGGCATATGGAGGAATGACGCCAATTCTGAAGTGTTTAGAAGCATGCCGCTTCGATAGCTCGTCCGGCTGAGTACCGACAGCCGGTGATTAGTGTCCGAATAGTTATCGTTGCTCAGCGCGATCAATTCATTAGCCGAGGGGTCGGCGAACTGGCCGAGAGCGCCGCCAACCTGCTTTACTATTTCCCAACAACGATTTTTATCGCGGGCCGCGACTATTACACGAAGAGTCGCTGTAAATAGCGGGGAAGATAGCTTTTCCCGCAGGGACGATGAAAATGATGGCTCCCTCTCTTGAAGTGCCTTTCGCATGTCCGGGTTACTTTGAATACGTTGAAGCTCCTCGACCCATTCGTGACGAGCTGGCTGGGCGAGAACCTGAAACAGAGCCTTCTCGCCGTCTCTTAAACTTGCAAACGAATTGATAAGGCCCGCCAGCGGATCCGGGTTGAAGGAACGAAATGTCCGAAGAGGCAGCAGAAAGCTCCGAGACAACCCGAAATCGGCAACGACTGTCGCGGCCCTACCATCGAACTGTGCCACAAGAAAGTTTTGTCGTTTCGAGATCGAGAGGACTGGGAAGAATGCCTTTAACTGACTGGTTAAATGGGCTTCGTAACCTGCGTCACAGGCCATTTGGATCGATATTTCGTCTACGTCGGCAAAAATCTCGAACGCGAGCGGGGTTGGCGAACTGATGAGGCTCGAAGCGAACTGCTCACTCACCCCGTTCGTGATGTCCAGATCCCTCGGCAGTACTAACTGTATCTCTGTCAATGGGCTTGTTCGGTAAAAAGGACGCGGCTTAATGGCGGGTACAATTACAACAGTACTGGGCAAATGTGACGAAGCAACATGCTGGCTGGTAGCACCTGGTGGGCGGTTGCGGCGGAAGAAGCCCGAAACACCTCCTCGGACCCGGGCATCATCGGTCGCTATTACGACCGGTTTTGTTTCCTGATGCATTCGACGAAATGGCGGCTCCAGTTCCACGGCAAAATCCCATAGTCGCCAGCCGCGACCGCGCTGTTCCCAGACGCGATAAGCTTCAAGCAAATCCGACAAATTTCTATCGTCGTCAATTCTCACAATAATTAACCGGGACACTACCGATAAAATTCACGCAAAAGCGGCCGTTGTTCGTTATCGGTCAGCGGCCTTATTCCGCGCTGTGTCAAGAGGTTTGTCGCTTCCATAACGGCGGAACGTACCGCTTCTTCGAATGCCTGATAGACGTCGGTTCTATAGAAAGTCGGCGGTGCGATAAGTCTCTCGGCGAAAACGCCCAGAAAGGGTATCTGGAATAGGATCAGCGACGCTTTGCCTGGCATTGCCGAGTATCGCCATGTAACGTAAAGCCCGGTGCCCATCGGAACCCCGCTGATAAAACAGACGGCATCTCTGAAACGGATCAATAAATATAATCGGCGAGGTGAAAACAGGTGCCATTCAAGTCTCGTAACCCGGGTGATCTGGACACCGATGATCTGCCGCCGGGCTAAAACTTCCGCGACCTGAGCATAAAGTTCAAGCGGCGTAACTGGATAATTGTCCAGATAGACCTGGTGAAATCGATATTCCCGATTGGTTGTGAAAAGTCTTACAGTAAGCCAGCGGGCGGCTCTATATGTCTGTCGGAACGGTTCGATGAGGGTAAGCCGGAACAACCCCTTTACGCCTCGCCGCAACCAGATATTTCGCGGCATCAAATGAGAGGCCAGCCACGTGCAGCCGAATGCGATTACCACCAACCAAAGAATCAGCGGCAGACATCCAAAAATTGCAGCTGACGTGTCGTTCATGATAACTCACCAAGTAAGTCGGTAGGCTTCAGTCAGAAGATTTTCGACATAAGTATAAGCTGATGGAAAATCGTACGCCGGTTTCTCAAAATGGAGCTTGAACCACTTGTCGTTCGGGTGCAAAAGTTGGAGGCACTGGCCGTGCCTGTGCCTCCCTACAAACTTTGGCGGATCATACAGATACACATCGGCAACTCTGCCGCTGCGTTGAACAATTCGGCCACGAACTCCAAGCCGGAGCAAACCTCTCCGGTCATAGACAAGAAACCTCCCTGTAAAAGTTTTGGTATCACCGTTGTACTCGCTTAGCCAGTCCATAGGCCCTGAAATCGTTTCGATGACTGTGAGAATGCTGTCTGCAAACTTTCCCATCCTTTCCTCCTTTTTGTCAGCTACAGACAGGGCAATCGCTCCGGCGTTTTATCACACCCGTCCGGTCCTGTGCTATTCCAGAAAGGTCGCCCTCTCGCCAGTTAAAGAAAGGTATGCCGCCCCATCCCATCAATGCCCTGTGAACAAAGAAGATGGTGAAGGCGGAGGCAAGAAAGCAGCTTGATATGATCGCCGAGGCACACGGCAACACCTGTCGAGGGTCAAGGTTCGGCAGTGCACACATAATGCAAGGCTCCACGGGCGAACCTCCTTGAAGGAACGCATTAGTTCTCATACCGTCTGTTGAGAGCATTGTAAAGACAGCGGGTATTTTGCGTCGCCTAGCCTCTCTGGCAACCTGTAGACGGCACTCGTTGTTATCGACCCCTGCGACAAGGATGTCAGCTTGAACCGGATACGCCTCAAGTGCTTCTGCAAACCTTAGACCGATGCCGGTGACAGTTGCACCGCCGACAGCTTCCCTCGCAAGCCTTTTCGCGAGAGCTTTACCTTTTAGCCGTCCCCTGTCTTCTGCATAAAAGAACTGCCTCGACAGGTTTGTTCTGTCAACGCGGTCGTCGTCGATGACAGTAATCGATCCGGCACCGCTTCGTGCAAGACCGTAACCGGTAGGGCCGTTCAGACCGCCTGCACCGACAAGAACTATCTTCGCTGTCTTTAGAGCTAGCTGATCGTGAGCCGGAATACCTTCGTGCCGTGCAAACAAATCAGGCTCCGCCGGATGCGTTGCCCCTACTTCCTCTGCCTCATAGACCTCGAACGGGTCTTCCATAGCTGGAAACTCCGGCACGGAATCTGTGAGTGTGTGCTTTTCTATAGTTTCGACTTTCATATTCTTTTCTCCTTTTGCTCGTTTTTCAACTTCTCCATTTATCTAATAAGTTAGTCTGTAAACATTTTCTTTCTTTGATACTGTCTCAATGCCGCTGCCTTCAATTGATACTTCGACCGTTCCGTTTTCAACCGCAGTCCCCCAGAATCTAAGGAAGCGGTCTTTGACCATGATCGCCGAGACAAGATCTGGCGAATAGTCTCTCAGCCAGTCGGCGTGCTGTGTTGTATCTATGCTGCTCTGATGGGTCGCACTGCGGCCTGTTCCAGGATGTGAGTGCACCCACAAACCGAAATACGTTCCTGATTCACTCATGGCTATAAGGGCCTGTGCCAGAAGATTTGGATCGGCTTTAACCCCAATTGAACTTGCAACGCCGGTAACATCAAATAAGGCTTCGATTCTTATCTCCCGTCCGGTCCGGCTTGCCGCCCCGACGATCATCCTCTCGGCGGGAAACAACGACTGCTTTATCTGAAACAGCATCGCCGATGACAACACCATTATTTGACAAGATGGTAGCTCTCCTGAGGGGAGTTCCAGCGAAGTTGAATGTTGCAGGGGTTTGGGCAACTCCGGTTCAATCGTGTCTTTGGCAGGACGCTTTGCATCAATTGCCGTTATGATCCCAAACTCCTGTTTTATACTTTGCTTTGCCGCAAAGAGCAGATTGATAGTTTGTAGTGTAGTCTCAAATGCTTCGCCCGAACCTGAGACAAGACCGCTCCGCACGAGGTCTGTAGTTCTGGCCATCTCTGCATCAAGAATGGTAAGAAAATGTACCGCGTCCGTTCGGACCCGTGAAAGGCTGGCCTGTTTTATTAACGTATCGACATTTGTCAGATTGTCGATCGGTATATGGAGCTCCTGCCGTGAGAACGGATCAATTGACACATCGGACAGCTTTGACAAGGCCTCTGTCGATGCACGCCGGAGCTTGCGTCCAAGCTTTTTAATTACCGTTTTAGCGTCGGGTTGCGACCGCCCGAAAAAGCCACATTTGTTTATTGCGTTTATGTTTTCAAACATTTCTTTATGTCTCCTATCTAAAAGATTCATCCAAAATCCTTTCCATGTAGAGGATCGCTCCGTCAACGTCTTTCGGCGCTCGTCGCCAATGAAGATGAAACCATCCGGTTCCGATCCCGACCTGCTGAAAACAGGCGTGATGCGGATGCCGCTTTATCTCTATCGGCGGGTTGTGAATGTACGCCGAGATCTGGCCGCTGCGTTCCTTCTCGACGCGTCCCCAAAATCTCTGCTCCCGAACGCGGTAATGCCCCTCAAAAATCTCAAGTGATCCGTCCATCCGTTTCGCCCATCCATTCTCGTCCCACGCTCCCCGGCGCGGCGGGGTTACCGTCATAGGCTTTACGGGAACGATCCGGGTCGTTTCCGTTGGCTCTACACGAATGACCTGCGACGGGCGTACAGTTATAACTTCCGATGGCGTTATCCGTATCGGGTTTGACGGTCTGATTAGAATTGCCATAGCTTTTACTCCAAAGATTTGAAATGAAGAGATGCCGGCAAGCATAACTGTTAGTTCGCTTGCCGGGCTATTTTTGAACAGCTACCCGCACTTTTTCATGGCAAGAGTTTCCCCAGCACCGACATTATCTTTGGTGGCAAAGACCTTTTGCCCGTCCGAGACCGCTTGGTAGAGATCATCGTTAAATCCGAACGCACCGCCTTCGGGCTTGTTGAGTTGAAAGCCCTGTAGGTTCAACTGCGCAAGAATGTCTCTCGACTTTGTTCCCGGCAGAATCTCTACGTCTTTGTGTTCGCGGGTCCCGTCGGTTCCTGCGACTGAAATTAATATTCGTTTACTCATAATTTTCATCTCCTATTTTTTCTGTAGAAATATCGTGAAGCTACAATGTTTGCTCTCTTTGGTGGCAAAGACCTTTTGCCCGTCCGAGACCGCTTGGTAAAGATCATCGTTAAATCCGAACGCACCGCCTTCGGGCTTGTTGAGCTGAAAGCCGGTGAGATTCAACTGCGTCAGAACATCGCGCGGCTTTGAACCTGGCAACATCTGGACATCCGTGAACTCGCGGCTGCCTTCCGTACCCGCGACCGAAATAATTATGTTTTTCATTTTTCTACCTCCGTAAATTCGACTCGGAACTTTTGCGTTCCGTAGCATAAGATGCTGGAATATTGCGAAGGGTTGAGGTAACGTGGTCATTTGAAATCCGTTCGGAATTATGATTGGAGTTATATTATGGGTTTATCATTGACACGAAAGGAGATTCGTTTCTACCTCCCCGAGATCGAGGCCGAGTTTGAAGCGCTGACAAACCATCCGTGGTTTTCGGGCCGAAGGAACTCAAAGCAATGGCAGTTTCTCAGGCACTGTTTTGAAGTCCTGATGGAACGGCGAGTCGGCGACTTTGACTGCGGTCCGAAAGAGGCCGTAAATTACAAGTTCGAAGTCAGCGAAAGGCTGCAGCGGTATTACCTGCATTTTGGCAAGCCGATCAAGTTCATCTTCCAGGTCGAGAGCGTTAAGAAAGAAGGCGTCGCCGAATTGTCAGACGCGAGCTATCCAGCCTGCAACGGGTATTACCTCAGGGTCTTTTTCAACAAAGACAGGCCCGACGACATCCAACTCAGGAAACTGCTTATCGAGAAAACCGTTTCTCGGGCGATCGATGCCGAATTCGCGGCCTATGAGAGCCTTCCCGACGTCAATATAGAACGGCTCGATAAAGTGTTCGACAAAAACGGGTCAGCATTCAAACGCATACTCAATGTTCTGAATGCTCACCAAAAGCGTGGCTGGATACTCGGGAATCCTCAAAACCCGTCAACCAAAAGGCTGGTCGATGTCAGGATCAAGGAAATGACGGAAAACTTCGCGGAGGTCAGCACTACCGAATACTGGCTCCTCATGTGGTGGGGAGTCAAAGAGAAAAAGTACGCCCATATTTACAATGAAACCAACCGCCAAACCTATTTTCTAGTCCGGAAGAAGAAGAACTGGGTAGTTACCGACAACCCCTATGCAAAGCCCAGAACGTCAACGCCCAGAAGAAATATTCGTCATTTTCAGGCAGGCGGGTCGAAAGGAGTTGCGTAGCAATGGGCAAGACGCTAAGCAAGGCTCCGGGACACGAGACGAGGTAATGTAAAGCTATTCACCACGCGAATGATATTAATTCTTATAAATTGAGAATTATTGAATCCGGGCATATCATGTTCAAGCTACGCCTTGATTGCATCGCCTATTGACAAAATTTCCATTTCCCGATATTGTTACCGGTCACCTTGAAACCCAAGATACTACACGATGGGCCGCAACCGACTTTTTGTCACAAGGTTAAAAAAACGCCAAAAAACTGATAAAATCTGTGAAATTCCTCAGAATTAAGCCAGTTATTCAATCAATTTGAAAACCAAAAAATTCGGCCTACAGCGTAGGAAATTTCACCCTTTTACCCGCCCCCACCACCGGCTATGCTTTATCTATCCTTCGAGTTTTATCCTAACCATGATTATCAATGCAAACTCACGAACAATCTCTACAAAGTAATGCTCTTTGGCGTATCCGGCGCAGAAGGGGGCTTGAACCAAAGCAGGTTGGGTGGCTTTTGGGGCACAAATCACCAGAGGTAGTTTCGGGATATGAGCGTGGATCAAGCCAGCCAAACCTCAACAATGCCCTTAAACTTTCGGTGGTTTATGGCTGCTCCGTCGAAGATCTGTTTCCAGATCGTATCGAAGCCTTTAGATCTGAACTGGCCAGCAAAGTATTGAAAATCCCGGGTTTTCTCGCGTTACCAGCAGACCAGGAAATTTTAGTCGAACAAATCAACAGATGCAGTTACGAAAGCCTGCTTGACGACCAAGATCCGAGCGAAAAGAATAGCCGGGTCGTCCGAAGCCACATCACAAAACTAGCAAAGCAGCTAGCCGGGTTATAGACCTACACGCATCGTCTCCTTGTTTCACTAATTTGCTTTCAGCCATAACCCCGCTTAAATATGCCGGAAATTACTCGTTCTTTATTAGCCGTAACCGTGGGCCGCAGCCGTCTTGGCGTCGCGGTCTTTCGAAACGGGACGTTGGCCTATTACGGCGGAAAATCGCTCAGGCAATATCGGTCGGAGTCGGATAGCCACCAGGCGATCAGCAAGTTTCTTTTTAAGCTCATACGACGATACGGCTTGAACCGCCTCGCAATGGTCGACCTTAATAAGCAGCAGCGACACTCACCGGCGGTCATTTCAATCGATGAACATATTACGACTGTCGCGAGGCTGAATCGTCTCCTTATTCAAAAATACAATGCGGTGGACGTCCGAAAGATCATTTGCCCGAACGATAAGCCAACAAAAGAGAATACCGCACGGCGGCTAGTTGAACGATATCCTGAACTTGCACGCTATGAAGGCGGCTCAAATAATTGGGAACGACGCTACTACGGCTTTGTCTTCGCGGCGATCGGGGTAGGGGAAGTGTCGGCATTGGAATTTAGTGAGAACGACAAGTCCCTCGACTACTCGATCGGATAATAATAACCACTCTAAGCAAGTTGGAAAGTAATGTACACGCAAAAAACGACCAGTATCGCTGATTTGTTTCCCGATCTGACGGCTTTGGCCAAACGGCCGCGATCTAACAATTTGCTTGAAGCCGGAATCTGCCGATATAGAGCCGGGATCATGAAGGATTGGGCCGAACTGGCTCTCTGATCGACCGGGGTATGAAGGTGCATGTTGCAAACGACTACCTGGATTTAATTTCTCGCGGCGGACGCCAGGCTGCCGATATTCAAAACGGTCGTCGCCTCAGATTTTATAAGGACTCTTTGGGAAGAGAGGGAAGGCGATTTACGGGTTCCACTGCCCTTTTTAATTCTGTTAGTCTAGTCCGTTACGGCTGCTGCCAGTCTTCGAACTTCGTTTCGATGTCCAAATCGTGGCTACATAGGTGGAGAACTTTGTAGTTGCCATTTTCTGGATGTTTGATATACCGTGTACCCTTTTCATTACAAACTTGGCAATTTTTAATTTCTAATTCCTTTTCCCGACGGTGTTCTTCCTTTTTGGCCTCTTCTATCGCTCGTTCCTTGTCAGCTTCGACTGCTTGGAGTTCGTTTCGAAAGTTGTCAGGTAACGCGTAATTCTTTTCGATCGCATTGATTAAAAAGCCTGCCTTGTTTTTGGCATCGATCCCTCTCCACTCGAAAGCCCGAATCTGGAGATCCACACGATTGACCGGGAACTTCAAGAGAAGCATGTAAGCTCTCGATTCTGTGATCAAAAAATCAGTGGTTAGCCGGGTAAGTAAGGAACGTTGATCGCCTAACAAATGTGTTCGTAAGGTAGTAAGGGCCGTAATAGGCTCTTCCCTACTTCGTAGATTTTCCTGAGCGTCAAAATTCGGGGTCTCTGCGGCCATTTTTACATATTTGTGGGTATCGGTACCAACTCCGGTGGAAAACTCGCGGGCGAGGCCAATTCTTTCGAAATCGGATTTCTTCACCGACACATAGTCATCGCTCTTCTTCCTCCGGTTTGAAATGTGTCCTTGAACACGATCGACAGAATCTTTGGCTGAGACACCAACAAAATATCGGATGGAAAAATCCAGTTCTTGATCGGGCTCCTTCACCTTTCGGTATTCAACCTTTGTTAGAAAACCTGAGTCGAGATGATCGCGGACAACGCGATTCATTTGAGCAGTCACCCGTTTCAAACTGTCGAATCTTTTGAGAGTGTGATGATGTTTGATGTACCACGAATATCGGATCTCAAAAAACGGTGCTTTGTATTTTAGTGTTCCGTATATCTTACCCGCCAAAAGTTCGTACCATCGTCGCGCGATCGGTTTTACGGAAAACATATATTCGTTATCGATCAGTCGGTGCTGCTTTGCTTGAAGTTGTTGCATTTGAACTTCAACTGGATCGAGACGAATATAAACTTGGTCTTCAAGATCGAACTCAAAATTTTGGTTTTTGAGTTCGTCGGCAGTTAAGTGCTGTTCCCCTATCGCGTAAACCGACAGACGGGAGAACCGAGCTTTGATCTGTAAGAATTTTTCATTCCCATTCTCATCGATCTCACCAGTAGGAAACCAAAGATCTGCAACGCATCCGGCAAACGCAATTTGTGTAAGACACTTGATCAGTTCCCTTGCTTGATGCCCGCCTTCACTCCAGCCAACCATGCGCAAACAATGACGCATACCGCCAAGAGGGATGACTTGAGGTATCGATCCATTCTCTTTTCGGCTGGCGTCGACGGCCGGCTTGATAAGCAAGTACCAGACTTCGTGGGCCTCAACTCCGGCGTGTCCCACTTCGTTGTTTGTATTGTGATAGACCTGCCAACTTATCGGGTGACCAGCCGGATCGACGCCTTCATACTTCACTGACTTTGGAATGTCTTTTCGACGATACGTCAGATTGAAAAACGGCAAGTCGGTTGTCGTCTTTGGAACAAACGTCACCTTGTGTTGTTCTGGTTTTAGTGGGATTAATTCGACAGACATTTTTATCTTAAAAAATTTCCACAACAACATTTTCGCCTCCTGACTTCTCCTGCTGAGATATGTCGATTGGTCTTACTTGTTGTTGCTCTTTATTTTTGTTCTTCTTAGTTCTATTTTGCGTTTGCCTTTTGTTTGCGGTATGCGGCGCAGCTTTTGGACACGACTCACTACACGGCGAGACACTACTGGCTACACATTCAGGACACGACTCTCTACACGTTAATGACACGACTCACTACACGGTGCGGCACTACTGGTTACACAGTTGAGAAGGAATCTTTGATCTCTGTTTCTGGGTGTGGAAAACCTGAATCGGTAGAATTATTATAACACGCCGAGAGAGAATTTTTTCTTGATCGAAGATGGGGGAAGGGGATTGGCGTCTTTAAATCTTTGATCGTTAGAATCGAAAAAAATTACAATGACGCAAATTGTTTGGGGCTCGATCGTCAAATAACTTATGACATTTCATTTTTTGCCGTTCGGCTTTTTGAGATAGGGGAGGCCCAGCCGGCGTTTCGATCCATTGGCGTATCACGTCCGGAGCGTTAGGATGACGCAATTCGATGGCAACCGCGTCGGGAAGAATGATCTCGCCAAAAAGGGCGGGTGCACGCAAAACGCCGCAGTTTTGTGTTAGAATCGCAGGCACACTACCTCGCATGCCAAAGCAACCGAAGATAGAAAAAGAGGAAACGCTCGAAAAGAAGCTGTGGAAAGCGGCCGATAAGCTGCGCAAGAATATCGACGCGGCCGAGTACAAGCATATTGTCCTTGGTTTGATTTTTCTCAAGTACATTTCCGACGCCTTTGAGGAGCTTTACGACAAGTTGAATGCCGGCGAAGGTGATTTCGCCGACGCCGATCCGGAAGACAAGAACGAATATAGTGCCGAAAATGTCTTTTACGTTCCGCCACCCGCCCGTTGGAAATGGATACAGGGCCGCGCAACGCTGCCGTCCATCGGCGAAGATCTTGACAAAGCGATGGAGGCGATCGAACACGACAACCCCAAATCGCTCCGTGGCGTGCTGCCCAAAGTTTATGCACAGGAGAAACTCGACAAAGCAAGCCTGACCGGGCTTATTAACCTGATCGGAACCGCCGTATTAGGAACGAAAGAAGCCCAAAGCAAAGATCTGCTTGGACGGGTTTTCGAGTATTTTCTTGGCGAGTTTGCATTGGCCGAAGGGAAAAAGGGCGGACAATTCTACACTCCTTCGAGCGTCGTGCGGCTGCTTGTCGCGATGATCGAGCCGTATGAAGGCCGAGTTTTTGATCCTTGTTGCGGCAGCGGTGGAATGTTTGTTCAGTCCGAAAAGTTTATCGAATCTCATCAGGACCGATATAAGAACGGCAACGGGCTAAAGATAAATCCGAAAGATCGCATTTCGCTTTACG
>JAYVOS010000401.1:0-13961 GCA_043757775.1 Chloracidobacterium sp.
AAGTTGCACTTATTGTATGAATTCAAGTTGGAAAGTGTAACACAAAAGATTGAATGTTGCATAGACGGAACAAAGAGACAAGATCAGATTGTATGATGAGCAGGAGTAGCTGTTTTGGATGAAGGCAAGCTTGTTATGGAATGATGGGCAGTGTCGTCATGGCCGCCGCGACTCAAATAAGGTGTTGACCAAAAACCTTTCTTTGTATGACCTAACACTACTTTTGTGCTGACCTAAAGGATGTTTTTGTATGACCAAACTGCGATTTGACCGCCAAAATAAAGTTTTATCCTGCCGATCTTTAAGAATCACCATCGACTTTTGATTCAAAATGCAGGGTCGTCATTGCCTCGTCACCAGTGGTGAATTCGAGCATATCCTCGCTATTATCGGTGTCATATTGGACCGCGATGCCGCGAATGTCTTTTAGCTCGTCGGTCATCGTCTTTTCCTGGCCATGACTCGTATACCGCCGTTTTATGGTCACGATATTATTTTCGAGCGAGGCTCGTGTGAAATATGCTTCCTGTACCTCTTCGGAAAACCGGTTTTTCTCAAATATCTCAAACCTTGCCCTGCGACCGTGATTGCGTTCCGAAAATGCGTTTAAGAAAGTAGCCCATTCCTTCGGTTCGATCGCTTTGATCATTGTCATAATTACTAGCCTCCCTTGCCTATCGACGATTGTCGGACATTCGCTGCCGCTAGCGCAAACACAGGGGTTTTGGTCAAATTACCTTTGACTTATCTGCGCTTTTTCCATAGACTTTAGGTTTTCACTTTTGAGTGAAATTTGATGGAGAGTATATATGCCGAAGAGAACATTTCAACCGAACAACCGCCGCCGCGCCAAAAAGCACGGCTTTCGCGCTCGCATGGCGACCAAAAATGGCCGCGCAGTGATCAAACGCCGCCGAGCGAAAGGACGTAAAAGATTAACAGTACACCACTATTAAGTCTTAGTTTTCCTAAAGAAGACCGGCTACTGAAACGCGCCGATTTTCTGAGGGTTTACGAATCGGGTAAGCGTTTCGAAGGCCGTTTTATGACGGTTTTCATTTTGCCTTCAACTATTGAAAGGCATCGTGTCGGCATTACCGCGACGAAAAAGGCGATCGGCAAGGCGCACGAACGCAACCGTGCAAAGCGTCTATTGCGTGAAAGTTTTAGATTAAGCAGAGCTGAATTAGCCGCAGTTGCGACGAAATACGATTGGGTGTTGAACGCGAGACGCAGTTTGCTGAATGTCAGATTGGAAAAACCGCTTGCGGAATTTCGGCAGATCGCGGCGAAGATCGCCGAAGGCAAAAGTAAAAAGTAAAAAGTAAAAGATCGGACAGACACTTTGCTTTTGCCTTTTTACTTTTGCCTTTTTACTTTTTGAGATGAAGTTTTTAGTTTTAGATCTTTTGGGCATTTATAAGACGTTTTTGTCGCCCTTTCTGCCGCCGGCGTGCCGGTTTGAACCGACATGCTCGGAATACGCGAGCCAGGCGGTCGAGAAATATGGTGCGATACGCGGAACTTGGATGGGTTTAGGGCGTATCTTGAGATGTCAGCCGCTATGTAAAGGCGGGCATGACCCAGTCATATGAGGAGTTCAAAGTTGCAAGTTCAAAGTTCAAGGCCAGAGAAGGCCGACTTTGAACATTGAACATTGAACATTGAACTTAACGATGGAAAATTCCGGTAATCAAAATCAATCACGTTTTCTGATCGCGGCCGTTTTATCGATGGTCGTGCTTTTCGGCTGGTCGTATTTTTTCGCACCAAAAAAGCCGGCTGAAAATACAAATGCGAACGTCGTGGCTAATACCAATACAGCGACTTCCGCACCGCAACCTGCTCCGACAGCTCAAACGTCACAACCTCAGCCCGCTACTGCCGCAGTAACACCGGACACGACTCCAAACCGCAAGATCACGATCAAAGCTCCTTTGTACGAAGTGACGCTTGATTCGAAAGGTGCTCTCGCGACGAGCTGGATAATTGTTAAAAATCTAGGGCCGAGGAGTGAGTTTCCGGTCTATGCGGACGGATCGAATACGACCGATCAAAAGCCTTTGCAGCTCATATCGCCCGAAGCTGCGTCGCGCAACCCTCGTGAATTGCCGTTTCGTCTCACAACGGATGATCAGGCTGTAAACGTTGTGATCAACGACCGTAATTATGCGATCTCAGCCCCTGAGGAAAGCGTTACGCTTGCCGCCGGACAGGAAAAGCAGATCGAATTTACGCTGACGGATGCAAGCGGCGTCGAGGTCAAAAAGAGCTTTACTTTCCGTGCCGACAGCTACATTGCCGATCTTGCGATAACTGTCAAAAAAGGCGGCCAGCCGATGCCGAACACCAAGTTGCTCATTGGAGCGAGCGTTGGCGATCAGGCAATTCCGCATCATAATTTTTACCACATCGAGCCCGAAGCAATTGCTTCAGGCACTGACGGAGTTGACCGTAAGCAGGGATCTTCATTCACGTTTGACGCTTCAAACCAAGGTTCACTTCCGGTGCCGGGAGCAGTCGATTGGGCGGGCGTAGGCGATGCGTATTTTGCGATGGCTGCGATACCTGCCGGGCAGGTTCAGGGCGTAGAGTTCCGTGCGTCGAAATATGATGTCCAGACCCAGCCGTTTTTTGGCAGCATTTTCCAATGGGTCATGCGCAACCCGACCACGAGCGAAACGCGGCACCTTGTGACCGTTTCTTTGCCGATCACTGCAGACGGTTCGGTGACGAAAGTATTTACCGGAACCAAGGATTATTTCCTACTTTCGTCACTCAATGACCCACTGACGAGTTCGGTCGGTCGCCCGATCTCGCTTACCAATCTCATCAATTTCAGTAATTATTCTTGGATACGGCCGATAACTTCGCGGCTTTCGATCCCGATCCTATATGCCCTTAATTTCTTTAACGGGCTGACGCACAACTACGGCGTCGCTATCATTATTTTTACTTTCCTGTTTTACATGCTCCTGTTTCCGCTGAGGTGGTCGCAGTCAAAATCATTTAAGAAAGCTTCGGGCAATGCTCCGAAAATGAAGGAGATACAGGACAAGATCAAGGATCTTCAAAAGAAAGGCGTGCCTAATGACGATCCGCGTATGCGGACATTGCAGATGGATCAGCTCAAGATGACCAAGGCGGCATTGCCGATCGGCGGTTGTCTGCCGATGCTCTTGCAGTTTCCGCTGCTTATTGCATTTTACACAGCTGTAACGGTGTCGCTCGATATTCGCCAGGCATCATTTCTCTGGCTGCCTGACCTCTCAGCGGCGGATCCTTGGCACATACTCGAGTTTGGGTTTGCACTGTCGATGATATTGTCGATGAAATTTACACCGCAGACAGCGACCGTCACGCCCGAGCAGCAAATGCAGCAGAAAATGATGACATATTTTATGCCGTTAATGATGCTCTGGGTAATGTGGACGGCTCCGGCGGGACTTTTGTTATACTGGTTTTTCGGCAACATCGTCAGTTTCGGACAGCAGATGGTTATTAACCGTCTGAATAAACCAAATACACCTCCCGGAATGGAGATCGTCGATTCGGTGCCTAGGAACGCCAAGCCGATAAAACCAAAGTATTCAACGACGTAACGTTATGAACGAGACCTGTGAAAATGCGAAAGAATTTCTGGCCGGAGTCGTCTCCGACATGGGATTTGACCTTACCGTTTCTGCCGAGTGGACGGACGAAGGTTGCATGCTCGATTTGAGCGGCGAAGATTCACATTTTGCTCTCGCAGAAAACGGTGAACTTCTCGACGCTTTCGAAGTCATCCTTTTTCAAGCATTTGGCCGCCAAATCGACCGCGAACATCGGATTATTGTTGACGCCGAGGGTTTTAGAAAATCACGCAAAGCTGAACTGCACGCAATGGCGCGTTTCGCTGCCGATCAGGTGCGTAAGAACGGCTCGCCCTTTACATTCGGCGTACTCAATGCGACCGAACGCCGCATTATCCACACTTCGCTCCAGCAAGAAACCGATCTCTTTACTGAATCCGTCGGCGACGGTAGAGACAGGCGGTTACAAGTCAGGCTTCAATAATAAGAATTCACCACAGAGACACAGAGGGCACAGAGTAATTTTGTATTTGCTTACTCTGCTTTTTAGGTTTCTCTGTGGTGAAATAGTTTTATGTCCGATACCATCGTCGCATTAGCAACTCCTACGGGCCGCAGCGGTATCGGCGTAATCCGTCTGAGCGGAAGTGATGCGTTGGCGATAACCGCAAGGTTAGTCGGCGACCTGGCGTTTGAACCCGAGACTCGTTTTGCACATCTCAAACAACTACAAGATCCTGCGTCAGGCGAGATTGTTGACGAAGCGATAGTTACATATTTCAAAGCCCCACATTCCTTCACGGGCGAAGATGTTGTAGAGATCAGCGGACACGGTTCGCCTGTTTCGCTGCGTCAGGTCATCGATATTTGTCTTCGGTTACACGCACGGATGTCAGAAGCCGGGGAATTTTCGCTACGTGCATTGTCAAACGGCCGGATGAATCTTGCTGAAGCTGAAGCAATTCGTGATCTGATTGACGCTCAGACAACTGCTTCGGCACGGCAAGCGGTGCGGCAATTACGAGGTGAGTTTTCGCTTGAGCTCCAACCGCTCAAAGACGATCTTTTGGACGTAATCGTTATTCTCGAATCGGCTCTCGAGTTTGTCGAAGACGATCTGCCGGATGTTCAGGCAGAAAACGTAAAAACAAAACTCACAGCGATAGCCACGGAGACCGGAAAGCTAGCCGGGACATTCAAAGCCGGGAGATTGATCCGAAAGGGTTTAAAAGTCGCACTAGTCGGGCGGCCAAATGTTGGTAAGTCAAGTCTTTTCAATGCTTTACTGGGCAGCGACCGTGCCATTGTGACCGAGATACCCGGAACAACCCGCGATCAGATACACGAACGATTTACCATCAACGACATTCCTATCTCGCTCATCGATACTGCCGGCTTGCGGGAGACTACCGACAAGGTCGAGAGCATAGGTGTTACGCGTTCGCGTGCCACGATGGCTGACGCTGATCTTGTGATAGTGATGTTTGATGCCTCGCAAGAAGTGAGCATCGAGGACAAAGAGATACTTTCGTTAGTCGAGGAATTAAATCACCTCATCGTTATTAACAAAATTGATCTATCCACCACTACTAAAACATACGGGTTTATAGAAGAGGTTAAATCCGCAATCCATA
Source organism: Chloracidobacterium sp. (assembly GCA_043757775.1). Classification (GTDB taxonomy): domain Bacteria; phylum Acidobacteriota; class Blastocatellia; order Pyrinomonadales; family Pyrinomonadaceae; genus OLB17. Next base: position 5,207 of record JAYVOS010000401.1, read on the forward strand.
ATCCGCAGTCCGTATTTCTTTCAGTGTCTGCAAAGACAGGCGACGGCCTCGATGAGCTTAAAAATGAGATCATCCTGCCATTCGCTCCGGAGGATATGACCAATGTTGGATTTTTGGTGACTGACGCCCGTCACCACGACTTACTTATCCGCGCACAAAGCGAGATCGAGCAGTCATTGGGTCATCTGGAGCAAAAAATGAGCGAAGAGATAGTGTTGATCGGCCTGCACAATGCTCTCCAATACTTAGGTCAAATCACTGGCGAGACGACAACCGAAGATATGCTCACACGCATTTTTTCGACATTTTGCATCGGCAAATAGGCGTGTCAAAATGGGCCGTTACGATGCCATATCCGTTGGCAAAAATCACTTGGATGCAGTAGAATCAAAGGTTCCCCGCAGCGGGCGGATAATCGTGTTTATGTTTGACGAAAGTTTTGATGTAATTGTAATAGGGGCTGGACACGCGGGCTGTGAAGCCGCGTCTGCATCAGCGCGTTTAGGCGTAGAAACGGCGCTTGTTACGATCAATCTAGACCTCATCGGACAGATGTCATGCAATCCTGCCGTAGGCGGCATCGCAAAGGGGCACGTGGTCCGCGAGATAGACGCTCTCGGCGGTATAATGGGCCGCGTGATAGATCGCACGGGTATTCAGTTTCGTTTATTGAATCGTTCGCGAGGCCCTGCTGTGCAATCGCCGCGTGCTCAGGCTGACCGTAGCCTTTACCGCACCGAGATGCGGCGAGTGCTTGAGGCTACTCATAATCTACATCTTCGCCAAGGCGTTGTGGTTGATTTAATTGTTGATAACAATAAGGTTATTGGTGTAGAAATGGAAGATTCGCGACGGTTTGGAGCCAAAGCTGTTGTAATTGCGACCGGAACATTTCTAAACGGAACTATCCACACGGGGCGAAAGACATTCTCAGCGGGGCGAGCAGGAGAACCGGCGTCGATCGAACTTGCTGAAAACTTAAAGAAATACAAGTTTCCTGTCGGTCGTCTTAAAACAGGAACACCTCCCCGTCTGGATGGCCGAACAATAGACTGGGATGCATTCGAACCGCAGCCGCCGGATGAAAAGCCCGTGGCATTTTCATTTTCGACAGAAAAGATCGAGCAGCCGCAGATCCAGTGTCATATCGGATATACAAGTGAGCGCCTTCATCAGACGATCCGCGACAATCTGCATCAGTCGCCGCTTTACTCTGGCAAGATCAAGGGCATCGGCCCGCGCTATTGTCCTTCGATCGAAGACAAGGTCGTCAAATTTGCGGACAAAGACCGTCACCAGTTATTTCTCGAACCTGAGGGTCACAATACAAACGAAGTTTACTTAAATGGCTTTTCGACATCTTTGCCGTCTGATCTGCAGCTCGAACTGCTGCGAATGGTCGATGGTTTTGAGTCCGTGCAAATAATTCGCCCCGGATACGCGATCGAGTATGATTTTGTCGATCCGCGAGAATTGAGGCCGACCATGGAATCGACCCGTATGGATGGGCTATTTCTGGCGGGACAGATCAACGGCACGACCGGTTACGAAGAAGCGGCATGCCAAGGTTTATTAGCTGGTATTAACGCAGCATTCACAATTCAAAAGCGTGATCCGTTTATTTTACAGCGTGACGAAGCCTATATCGGTGTCCTGGCGGATGATCTGATACGTCACGGCGTTGATGAGCCATATCGTTTGTTTACGTCTCGAGCGGAGGCGAGGCTTACGTTGCGTCACGACAATGCTGATGAACGGCTCTCGCCAAAAGGTAGGGAAGTTGGCCTGGTTGGCAACGCTGACTGGGAGCGGTTTAACAGTAAACGCGACCGTATCGCGAAACTGCGAAACACACTCGACTTTACAAGGTTCAAGCGTCCTTCGGTAGAATACGCGAGCGTTTCGCAGATACTCGATGTAGATCTCGGGGATTCGATCACGCTGTCACAACTTGCGATGCGTCAGGGCGTAAAAGCAGATCTGATTTATAAACTTTTGCCTGAAGAGATCCGTTCCGAGTTAAAATTGACTGAATTAGAAACGGCACTGGCTGACTCACTATACAGCGGTTACATTGAAAAGCAGAAAGTTGCGACTGAGCGTGTAAACCATCACGACGCTCTCAAGGTGCCTGTCAGTTTTCAGTTCAATGCGATAGGCGGTCTTTCCAATGAAATGGTTGAGCGATTAGAGCGTGCGAGGCCGCGAAATTTCGGTCAGGTTCGAACTATTGCAGGACTTACGCCCGCTGCGATCTCCACAGTTCTTGTCCATTTAACGGCACAGGTTCCTGCCGGAACCGGCAAAAATTAACCTAATAGACAAAAATGTGGCACGTGCCACATTCCGTCTGATATCCGTCTCATAAATGTGGTACGTGCCACATTCGTCGGATTAGATAATAATTTTGCGCTGTGCTACCTTAGAAATTCGCGTTTTTGATAGAAATGGGACGTATCATAGCAATCGCAAATCAGAAAGGAGGAGTGGGTAAAACCACAACCGCCGTTAATCTTGCCGCCGCGTTAGCGGCAGAAGACAAGAAAGTATTGCTAGTTGATGCTGACCCACAAGCAAATGCTACCTCCGGCGCCGGCATCACCCGTAACGGCTCACGCAAGACGCTTTACAACGCTCTCATTTCAGGCGACTCGATTCGCGACATGGTTTTACCTACGGAAATACCTACCTTGTGGGTCTTGCCGGCAGACAAAAATCTTGCCGGTGCCGAGGTAGAACTCGTGAATGTTGCTAACCGTAATTATTCGCTCAAAGAGATACTAGTCAACGTAAAAGACTATTTTCATTACATTATTATTGACTGTCCACCGTCACTCGGTATTTTGACGGTAAACGGGCTGACAGCAGCGGACTCCCTCCTTGTGCCGATCCAATGCGAATACTATGCTCTCGAAGGTGTGACAGAGCTATTTGACACCCTCGCACGTCTCCGTCGTGAGCTTAACCCAACACTTGTGATCGAGGGACTACTGTTAACAATGTATGACGAACGCACAAATCTTTCAGCGGCGGTCGCGAAAGATCTGCGTGATTTTTATGGCTCGCAGGTATTGAAAACAGTTATCCCGCGAAACGTACGACTTGCCGAGGCTCCGAGTTTTGGAAAGCCTATATTGCTTTACGATCCAAAATCACGCGGGGCCGAAAGCTACGTAGAGCTTGCAAAGGAGGTAATAAATAATGGCTAGACTAACACTTGGACGTGGCCTGAATGCTTTACTTGGCGACGAATCATCCACTACGGCTACCGATACCATAAGTCCCGAGATCGACATCGATCTAATTGACCCTAATCCGGAACAGCCGCGCACTCGGTTTGCCGAGGCCAATCTCGAAGAGTTGACCCAATCTATCAGGGCGAATGGCGTTGTCCAACCGATCGTGTTGCGTTCAATAGGTGGGCGATATCAGATCGTGGCGGGCGAGCGGCGTTGGCGTGCCTCACAGCGTGCGGGATTGAGACGTATTCCAGCGGTCGTTAAAAAAGTCTCCGATGAGAAACTGCTAGAACTCGCATTGGTCGAAAACATCCAACGACAGGAGCTGAATCCAATAGAGGAAGCCAAAGCCTACCGTAAACTTATCGACACGCTGGGGCTGACGCAAGAAGTTGTAGCAGAGAGAGTGGGAAAAGACAGGACTGTTGTTACGACCTCGATGCGCCTATTGCGTTTACCCGGTGAGATCCAGAGGGTTATCGAAGAAGGCGGGCTTTCAGCGGGACACGGTCGGGCTCTGATGATGACCGACGATCCAAAAATACAGAGAGTAATCGCAAACTCCGCAATTGACTTAGGCTGGTCAGTCCGCGAAACAGAAAAAGCAATAAAACGAGGACGCTCAGATAAATCGCAAACCGTTGACAAGAAAGGAGTTAATAGAAATATTGACGCAAACATCAAAGCCGCAGAGACTAAATTGATGCGGACTTTGAATACGAATGTAAAGATCGTCCCAGGCAAAAAGGGAACGGGCGGCAAGATCGAGATCGAATATTATGGCACGGACGATCTCGACAGGATCTTTCAACAGTTGGTGAAAAAATAAAGGAGGCGAAACAATGCATAAGCGTTTGACGGAAATGGTCGACTGCGCCGGTTGAGTGGCAAAGCTTGCCCCTGGCGACCTTGCTCAAGTTTTGAGCAAACTTCCGAAACAAAATAACGAAAATGTGATCGTCGGATTTGATAGATCGGACGACGCGGGAGTTTTTCGTCTTAACGCCGACACAGCGCTTGTGCAAACGGTTGATTTTTTCACACCCGTCGCTGACGATCCGGAAACTTACGGGCGCATCGCTGCTGTAAACTCGCTGAATGACGTTTATGCAATGGGCGGGACACCACTCTCGGCCCTTTCCATCGTTTGCTATCCGCAAAAGGGTGATTGGGAAATCCTGGGACAGATACTAACTGGCGGCCAAAAGGCAATGAACGACGAAGGTGTGGTCGTTATTGGTGGACACTCGGTTGACGACAAAGAAATGAAGTTTGGCTACGCCGTAACCGGAGTAATCCATCCGGATCGAGTTGTTACAAATGCCGGGGCGAAACCCGGAGATTTCCTGATCCTAACGAAAGCTATCGGTACCGGAGCGATAAATACGGCTGTCAAACACGGTAAAGCGAGTCAGAAAGCCGAGGCGGCTGCAATTACTTCAATGACTACATCGGCCGCTAAGGCGTCAAAAGTTATGCGGGCAATCGGAGCAAATGCATGTACTGACGTCACGGGGTTTGGTTTGTTGGGTCACGCCTATGAAATGGCTAAGGCGAGCAGCGTCACGCTAAACATTGATTCTAAATCAGTTCCACTCTTGCCTGACGTTCTGGAGTTAATTTCGCAGGGAATGTTGACGCGGGGCGACAAAAACAATCGCGTATATGTCGGCGAAACAGTTATTATTAAGACAAGCGTTTCCGGCGAGATGCAGAGTGCTTTGTTTGACCCGCAGACGGCGGGCGGATTGTTGATAAGCCTGACGGAAAGTACGGCTGAGCAGTTTCTGAAAGAGATGCCGAATGCAGTCATTATTGGCAGGGTTTCGGCGTATGAAGATCACTTGATCGAGGTAAATTAGTTGTATTTATTCATCTTCGAGTCTATAGGAACTTCGGAATTATTACTTATCGGTGTCGTCGCGCTCATGTTTCTTGGGCCGAGGAAAATGCCAGAAATGGCGAGAAAGATCGGAAAAATAATGTCCGAATTTCGCAGCACAACCAATGAATTTAAGGAAACATGGCAGCGAGAGGCTAACTTTGACGAAGAGATCAAATCACTTGATCTAAATGCATTAGAGGCAGAATCGGTTGTCCGTGAAGAATCAGATCCGACTGCCGAAACTGTCGATGCACCAGAGATCAAGCAAGTAGATCCTGCTGATTTTGAAAGACTAAAAGCCGCCGCAACTGAGGACAAACCGACTGACGCCGCTGAGACAGTACCTACCAACGATAAGAAAAACTGGCTATAACGCTAAATGGACGATACAGAAAAAGACCAACAACCCGAACCAGGCGTTCACATGTCGTTCCTCGAGCACCTGGATGAGCTGCGCAAGAGGCTCGTCCGATCGGCGGTCATTCTCGTACTGACGTTTGGCATTTGTTTCTATTTTTCCGAAGGGATCTATAACTTTTTGAGTGTTCCGATCCGGCAGGCTTTGTCAGAGGCATCACGTCGAAATCTGCCAATTGACGGACTAAAAGGTGACGAAACAGTAAAACCTATCATCAACCTCAAAGAAGGTGAGGCTGGGCGTTATATATTTGACGAAGCTATAAATCTCGGCCCGGCACTTATCGCTCCTGGGGCATCAGTAAGTGCGACAGTCGCTAGGGACCAGGACGGAAAACTCGGCCTGTTTACGGCAGAACCAATATTAACCAACAATGCTATTGTTCCGGCAGGTGTGCGATTGCCGCTACCGTTTAACGAGACCGCGATCAGCCAGCCAAATGCTGATGAGAAAATGACCGTTACGACGGCGATCGAGCCTTATATGATCTACGTTACAGTCTCGTTCTATGCGGCTATCGCATTCGCACTGCCGCTGCTGCTCTGGCAGATATGGATGTTCATTTCGCCTGCCTTGTATAAGCACGAGCGCCGATATGTGACGCCTTTCATTGGACTTTCCACGATCTCGTTCGTATTAGGGGCCGCGTTTGCTTATTATATTCTGTTTCCACCAGCCGCGAGATATTTGTTGGGAGTAGGACATGAATTTAAGTTATTTCTCAAGGCGAGCGACTACCTCGATTTCATTACTATCGTAATGCTCGCGATGGGGCTGATCTTTCAGATGCCTGCAATTACGTATGTACTCGCGCGGATCGGTCTCGTAACGGCGGGATTGATGATCCGGACATGGAAAATATCTTTAATCGTTATATTAATAGTAGCTGCGGTTGTTTCTCCCACTAACGATATCCCAAACATGATGTTGTTTGCCGCCCCGATGATCGCATTGTATGTGGTGTCGATCTTTATAGCTTGGCTATTTGCCAAGAAACGCACAACTGATGCCGAAGAGGAAGCCCAGGTCTGATACAACCATTTATAGGTCTAAATGCATCTTGAATTTATAGATAATACTAACTAAAATCAATATGATAAGGTTAGACAGCGTTGCCGCAGGTTTTCGGCGGTATAGAGGAGTTTTTAGAGTTATGTCAAAAGTTATGTTTTTCAAAAACTTTATACTGACGACCGTCATCGGAGCGTTTAGCGCTTTTATTGTTATTGCCCAACCGCCCGACAAAGGAAAGCCAAGCCAGGATCCAAATGAAAAGATTCGCAACGTCAAACCTGAGCTGAAGGTGGCCTATAAGAAATGGCTCGAAAATGATGTGGCGTACATAATTACTAACGAGGAACGAAAGGCATTTAAGGCACTAGCTACGGACGAAGAGCGTGAAAATTTCATTGAAAATTTCTGGCGCCGCCGTGACCCAAACCCCGATACCGAAGAAAACGAATACCGGGAACAATACTATGAGAGGATCGCCTATGCCAATGAGCACTTTACATCAGGAATACCCGGTTGGAAAACTGATAGAGGACGAACATATATTGCGTGGGGTAAACCGGACTCTATAGAATCGCACCCGTCGGGCGGAGCATACGACCGACCTAGCTACGAAGGCGGAGGATCAACGACAACATACCCGTTTGAAACGTGGTTTTATCGTCACCTTGACGATGTCGGTGAAGGGCTCGAGATTGAATTTGTAGATCCGACCGGCACGGGCGAATACCGGATGGCGCGGGATGCTAATGAAAAAGATGCCCTAAGGACGGTTCCGGGTGCTGGGTTGACCACATCAGAACAACTTGGTTTAACCGACAAAGGAGACCGCATCAATGGCGGCAATGGGCAACAGAATTTTCAACGTGAGCAGGATTCTCCGTTTCGCAAGCTTGAGGTGCAAACAGCTCTGAGCAGGCCGCCGGCAGTTAAATTCAGCGATCTGCAAGGGTTAGCCGGAGGAGATTCAGGCACGATATTAGACAAAAACCCTCTTGATTTTGATCTCCGCGTTGATTTTTTCCGTCAGTCGGATGATAGGGTTATTACGACATTTACGGTTCAGGCGACTAATAAAGAACTAACATTTGAACAGATCGGAAGTCTTCAACAGGCTACGATGAATATTTTTGGTCGTATCACGGCAGTGTCAGGAAAGCGGTCGGGTATTTTCGAAGATTCGGTGACGGCAAATGCGACCACCCAAGAACTTGCTGAAGCCCGGGACAGAAAATCTGTTTATCAGAAGGCGATTGCGTTGACACCTGGAACCTATAAGGTCGATGTTGTTGTTAGAGACGTTAAGTCCGGCAACAAAGGCATCGTGAACATGGGATTTGTAGTGCCGCGTTATGACGAAAAGAAGCTTTCTACATCGTCATTGGTTTTAACTTCGAAATTGAGACAAACGGATGAACGTGATATCGGTCAGCAGTTTGTTATCGGTAATGCCAAAGTTATTCCGAATTTATCAGGGGTTTATAGACAAGGGCAAGAAGTAGGGATCTATTTGCAGGTTTATAATTCTGAGATCGATCAGACGACCCTGCGTCCGGCAGTAGATGTTCAGTATATTTTGTCTAAGGACGGCAAAGAGCTGCTGCGTCAAACAGAGGATTGGGGCGGTTTGAGCGACTCAGGGCAGCGGTTGACACTCGCCAGACTTATGCCGACAGCTAATATGCCTGTTGGCGAATATGAGATCAAAGTTCAGATCAAAGATCGCGTCCGCACGGAGGGTCAGATGATCGAAACAAAGGGTAAATTTACTATTACACAGTAGGTAGATCAGAAAAAAAGTACAAGGTGCTGCATGAATAGGTGCAGCACCTTTTTTAATTCTTTCGTTTCACTTCGATCAAAGGCGAGGATTTTCCTTCGCTTGTTGCGTAAATAATGGTGCCGTCCAAGTTATAGGAAACCGCTTCGCCTTCTTTACGCGAACCCAGGTCTATCGATTCAGGGTTTTGCTGCCATATATCATCAAAGTTTGAAGAATTTTCCGGCGACGTCCATTCGTAGACTCGTGTATAGTCGCAAATAATGACATGCTGACCGTCTGGAGAAAAATCACCTCCGGTCACAAAGCCGTTTGGAATAGCGGGAACAGAAATTTCGGTGATCTTATTGGCTTTGACAGTTTCGATGCCAAACGCGGGCTTTAGCCGATAAACGCCTGCCGGGCCGCTTACACGTTTGGTT
>JAYVOS010000402.1:0-13941 GCA_043757775.1 Chloracidobacterium sp.
TATGACTAATGCATCGATGTCTTTAATGATCCCGATCGCATCACTTCGCTGCCCGAGGAATATGACCCTATCTTCGATCCCGAGTACCCTCACAGCATCCTCTAGTTTCGATTGATACACGTGATCGTTGTTGAAGATCGGGGCACCTACGATAAGCAGCTTTGCTCCCGAAATCTGCTTAGCTACCTCAGCAAAGGCCTCGATAAGCTCCAGCTGTCCCTTTCGCGGAGTTATCTGGCCCACAGTGCCGAAAAGGAAGTCATTATTGCCGAGGCCCAACTGAGCCTTTAGATCCTGATCGCTGCTGACGGAATCGATCTTTTTAAGATCAACAGCATTGTGAAGGACGGCCATATCTGAAGTTTTCAGCAATCGTCCTGCAAAACTCGCAGCGGTTGCATTTGAGACCGCTACGATCCGGCAACGTTTCGAAAAAAGTACCAAAAGTCGAATCGCCGTGCTCAGAGGATGTGGTTTCATCTCATCATGAACGTGCCAGATAACCGGCCGCTTTGTACCAACGCTGGCAAGCAACGCGGCGATACCTGCTCTTACGCTGTTTGCGTGGATAACATCGGGCTCTGATTTGACGATCTTTGAACGAAGATCCAGGACAGTCCCTATCAATGAGGCTGCATACCTGATTAACTTGTCCGGCCGAAGGGTAAAGCGCGCGTTGAGTTCTCCTATCTCAATGCAAGGAATGCCAAGATCATCAAGCTCTCGAGTCAGTTGTCCTCGGGGCGAGACGACTGTGGGTTGGATCAGCTCTCTCTCGAGACCCGCCAAGGCGAGAAGAATTACCCGCTCAGCTCCGCTTACGTGGCCGGTATGATTGTAAAAAAGTGCCTTCATTGAGCTATTAATAACGTCCAATTTCCTGTCTAGCGATTGCGATCACTTCTCAGATCGGTTTCCGATAACAACAAGACCTACGGATCCACGCTCGCACAAAGAAATGCAGTCTGGGCTACCCTCTCTGCACGTTTCGGATTTACGTCCATCGGAACAACCGCATATCGGATCCTGCTGCCGTTAATATTTACCGTATTTTCATAGGCCAGATAGTGTTTGCCGCCATCGAGATCTGTAAGTCGCGAATGCAATGATGAATCGAGATAAACCATAACGACCGTTCCTGTACCCAGGCTCGATAGCATGTCGCCGGTCGCGACCGACTGTATCTGCTGCTGGATCTGTAGATCGGTAATCGGGCCGGTCGGACTGCTATACGGCACTTCGACAAATAGGCCGTCACCCGGATCCCTCTTATTCATCGTCGCCTCTATTACTTCAGCGCTCAGGCCAAAAGGACTTGCAAATAAATTGGATAAAGTTGGCTCAAGCAGGCGGAGTTCGTCACGGTTCCAGCCGTCACCTAGAAACACGGAAAACTGACGAGGCAGCTTTGGCGTGCCTTTCACCTTCGACAAAGGCGGCTGTGTTTCCGGGGTGATGACGTATGCATTGCCCTGGTCTTCGTTTACAACACGCCGATCTCCGCCCGACGAATCAGGCTTCACCGCGGTTCGCTGAGCATAAACAGCAGGCGAAGCGGAAAGCAGCGCAAGGATAAGGAAAACTTTGTTCGTAGTGTTCTTCATATCAGGGTGTGGTTACGTTCAGTGCGAAATCGTCCAACACAAACGACGTCTTAAGGCTCGAATCCTCGATACCGACAAAAAAGAGCTGTATCGTTTGGCCTTTGTACGACGACAGATCAAATGAAGCCTGCGAGTAGCCAGCCCCCGCGTCGCGGTTTGAATATGTCGCCAATGTAGCCAGTACCGCTCCAGATTGATTCCGGATCTGCAGCTTTAGCGTGTCGTAGGCAGCTGTTGTTGTCGTTTCGGCCGTGTCAATGTGCTGCCAAAAGACAAGCGTAGCTGCCGTTGTCGTGGCGGGGATCGCGACTTGTTGGTAGATAGAATCTGTATGCGCCGAACCGTAGCCGTCCAGCCACGCAGTCCAACTGCCCGAATGCGGGGCTTCGAATGCTGAATGATTGTTGATTACGCCGCTGGTTGTGACCCAGGGCGATGTATTAGTCGAGCCATTTTCGAACCCCGGATTACCCAGCAGCTGTTGAGTAGTCGGCCCGCCGCTGGATGGCGTGATCGTAACGGACAATGTCGTCGTTCGGACCAAATCTCCGCCGGTAGCCGTTATCGTAATCGGGTAAGTTCCTACTGGAGTTGAGGCTCCGGCAGTAAGCGTAATGACCGATGATCCCGAACCCGGTGCCGCAATAACTGTTGGATCGAAAGCTGCTATTGTTCCGCTCGGAACGTCCGTCGCTGTCAATGAAACCGATGAGTTAAATCGTCCGGTCGCAATGGAAGTGACGCTTGCGGTCGTGGACTTGCCCTGTTGCAGACTTACTGCCGATGGAGCAACTGAGATCGAAAGTGTTGGCTTGATAGGCGGGACATTTGTAATATTCAGTGAAAAATCATCCACAACGAACGAAGTCTTTAATGAGCTATTCTCTACACCGATCAAATACACCTGAACGGTCTGTCCACGATAGCTGTAAACATCAAAAGTTCTCTGTGTGTAGCCTGCGGCCGCGTTAAGATTGGTGTAGGTGCCAAGCGTACCTAATACCGTGCCTGCGGAATTACGGAGTTGGATCTTTAGGCTGTCATTCGCTTTTGTCGTCGTGGCCTCAGCGGTATCAATATGCAGCCAAAACGAAAGGCTTGCCGCTGTTGCATCAGACGGGATCGTCGCCTGTTGCAGCAAGGTATCGGTATGCGTCGCTCCAAAACCATTTAGCCACGCTTTCCATAAACCCGATCTAGGCGCCTGAAAAGTCGAACTATCGATCACTCCCGACGTTGAAGTCCAAGGAGTAGGATTGGTTCCATTCTCAAAGCCGGGGTTTAACAGCAATTGTTGCGTCGACCCGTCGGCCGATGCGATCGTAAGTGCAACGGTCGTTGACCGGGATTGGCCGCCGTCTGATGCGGTGATCACGACGTTATAAGTACCCATTGGAACACTAGCATCCGCAAATAGGGTTAGTGTTGTCGAGCCGAGACCCGGAGCCGCAATTGTGGCTTGGTCAAACGCAGCGGTCACACCTGTCGGCAGACCGGCGGCTAAGAAATTCAGCGACGAATTAAATCCGTTTGCGATCGATGTACTTATCGTTACCGTCGCACTATTACCTTGCACAGCCGTGATCGCTGAAGCCGATGGGGCAAGGGAAAATGTCGGCCCAAAAATTATGTCGATTATCGGATGTAGTTCGACTCCATTTGGAGCGATACCTTCCTGCCCTTCGTTGTAATCAAAAAAACCAACACCGGTAATGGTCACGGGCACGCTTGCCGTCTTAAAGGTCGTCGTTGCGGTGAACATCGCATCGAATTGGGCTCGTGCATGTATGATTCCCGAACGGAAATTACTGTTAAGGTTGACGCAGTTCGGATCAGGAATTTCGCCGATCATCGTCCGACCCGCCGAATCCTTAAATACGATGTGGTAATCCGCATCGTAAGACTTTACGTATTTGATCATGGTCGCGCTTAGCGACCATGTCGTTATTTCTGTGGGCTGGATCCGCCTTTTGTCCGGAAGTATCGACGGTTTGGGCAACGAAACGAGATCTTGGATCGACGTAGGGTTGACGTTATTGAGGTTTACGAGCGCGGCGTCCGTGTCAATGCCTGTTTTTACGTTCCAGCGCTCGCCGCTACACTGGGCAGCCCCAATAATCGGCAGGCACGCGAATGCAAGAAAGCAGAATAAAATTGATGCGTAACCTAATCTCATAAACTCCAACAATGTTCTCGCAACCGATGTCACCACCGATAAAAAGACGATCTAACAACAGGAACAGTGGAGCTAAATATCGAATCAACTCGTTATTCCAATATTGGGACTGCTATGGTTCTCATCGCTCGGCTCTTCGTCGTAGGATCCGAAACGAATGGTTAAACCATTACTGTTGCGTATTTCTTGCCGCTCGGAAAATGGAGATATGAGTAGATTAGGTCTGTATTCGGTGCAAGATAGATCTATAGGATTTCAATTTCAGATTATGAAAGCTCTAATTCTGGCAGGAGGCCAAGGCACCAGACTTCGCCCTTTGACCACATACACGCCGAAGCCGATTGTGCCGTTCGTTAACCGGCCATTTGCACACTATCAGCTAGAGCTGCTTCGACAGGCAGGGATCACCGACATAACGTTTTCGCTCAACTATCAACCTGAAAAGATCGAGCAGACACTGGGCGACGGCCGTGAATACGGCGTCAAGATCCGGTATGTATGCGAACCGAGTCCATTGGGCACTGGTGGAGCTTTTGCTTATGCAATGAAAGGCTCCGATGAGCCTACTTTGGTTCTAAACGGTGATATTTTGACGGACCTACGGCTTGCAAACCTGATCGACTTTCATCAATCGAACAACGCCGCAATTTCTATGGCCCTCGTAAGAGTTCCTGACCCAAGCCGCTTTGGCGTTGCAGACCTCGACGCTGAAAGCCGCGTATTGCGATTTCTAGAAAAACCACAGGGAATAATTACTCCAAACACGATCAACGCCGGTATATACATTCTTGAGCCATCCGTATTGAAATCGATACCATCGCGTGAAAAGCTCTCGTTCGAGTACGACATTTTTCCCAAACTGTTGGAAAAACAGGCGCGTTTTTACGGATATGTCATGGAGAACACTTACTGGCGCGACATCGGGACGCTGGAAAGCTATCTCGATGCACATCTGGACTATCTGGCGGGTCGATTGATCCGATTTGAGTCGGAGCCTACGATTGATGCGACGGTAACACCTTCCGGCGTGGACGCAGCATCAATAATTGGAGAGAATTGCACTATCAGATCCGGCGTCGAGATAGTTAATTCGGTTCTCGGACCCGGCGTCTGCATTGAAGAACGGGCCTCGATAAAAAATTCCGTCATCTGGTCTCACACACGGGTCGCAAGCTCGGCCGATATACAACATTCGATCATCGGGCGGGACTGCCGTATCGGCCGCAACGCTATGGTGCGTCACGGATCCACGCTCGGCGACAAATCTCGTTTACCAGATTACGCAGTAGTTTGATCTCAAAAATTCCGCAATACCCCATTTTTTTGCGGCTATTTGTTTGCGGCTCGCTTTAACGAGTTCCTATGCGACTATTTCAAATATTTTTCATTCGGAAAAAGCGCGGTGATTTTCTTTTTGAGTAATATGATGTCGCCTGTCATATTGCCATAATCAGTGCCGCAGTGATAAACATATCCGCTAAATGTCTGGATTCTTTTGGCATCAAAAATTTTCAGGGATTCACTAGTTCCACCATCGCAACCGTCATTCTCACGTGTCCCCTCTTTTCTGATTTCAGCTTTGCTAGCCACTTCCATGATCTCATTAAATTTAGCATCGCCAGTTTTGACCGTTCTCTCAGTCGGCTGTTTGCCGTAAGCCTGATAGCGTAGCTTTGCTTCGGCGCCATTCAAAGTGACGGTGAAATTGCATTGAAATTCTGGATTGACAGGTTGGCCATGGTATTCATAAACGATTTCTTCGTCGTTAATTAGTTTTCTCCTCGTCGGCTCCCCGCTTAAAACAAACTTACCGTCATTCAATTTATAATCGAACGTCGTGGTGTTTTCCGGGTTGAGAAACATACCGTCGGTCAAAGTCTTTATGATCAGATGCCCGTCTCGGATCGACGGAGGTCCGCCCGCGCAGCACATGATGCTGTCGGGGTAAAATTTGTTGAAATCGGCGTTCACGTCACCCATGCCGACCTCAGCCAACAATTTTGCCTTGCCTTTCTCGAATGTGAAAACCTGAATATCAAATGACCTGTAGGAGGCACCTGTGGTACACCTTAGCTGTACTATAGCGTCTTCTTTCCCGTCTTTATTTATGTCACCGAAGACAACCTCACCCTTGTTGATATTGATAGTTTGACCTTCACCATCTTTGATCATTCCTTTTCTAAGTTTAACGATCTCGGGAAACCCCGGACACACATCGGTTCGGTAACTCTGATTTAGAAAGTCTATACTGCGGATGCCGGACGATTTACCTTTAATTTCAGACTGAGCAAAGCCGGCCAAAGCAAACAACAAAAGTAGAGCTCCGCCATAAAATATTCTTAATTTCATATAAGTATTTTTGAGTTATTTTTTTTAGATCGCGGCAACCAAGCGTCTGCATTTTTGTGCGTTTGCTTGTGTGCCCAAGCGTTGATTTAAGTTTTATTAATCGCCATAACCGAGAACCACATGCATCTTTCTATCGGAGAGCCCTTAAATTCTTTATTGGAAACTGACAAAAACTATAAATAATAAAAACGTTTAGGTGTAGCGACAACTTTCCAATGCATACTTAACCAAACGACTCCACCCCGAATCGACCCGCGAAGCGATCTTTCTCATTTATCGTTCTTTAAGAAATTTGGATGATCCTGCTCATACTGTTCGACCTTTTTCTTTTGATCATCGTCTTCTTTCTCCAATTTCTCTCGATTTTTATCGAATTCCTCAAGCAGCTTATTGTATTCAGCCCCATCTTTTGACGCAAGAGCGGCTTTGACAAAGGGAGCCATTAATTTGTCTCTTTCCTGAGTTTTCTTCCAGGCCTGCAGGTTCAGAGCCATGTATTCACGGATTTCGTCGAAACTCTTTAGTTTGGAAGCTTTATCATAACTCTCCATTACTTCGGTCGAGGTTTTATCCAGTTGCACTCTAAAATCTATCAGCTCGTCAAACCGTGCCTTATTTTTTTCCTTGTATGCCGGAAGATTCTTAGCCTTATTCGCGGCATCTCTCCAGTTGTCTGTCATCAGATCGTTATACAGCGCATTCGATCTGGTCAGAAGATCATTGTATTTCGGGATCAGTACGTTTACCTGATCGATCGTCTTATTAACTTCGGCGGTCTCGTCATCAAGCGAGCTGCACGCAAGGGATAGGCCGATCAAAATTATGACTACGATCGAAAGATTATTTTTTTTTATCATTATCATATTCGGCTTAATCCGCCGCGAAAGTAATTCTTTTAATGTAAGCAGATCCGTTTTTCATACCGCACGAGATCGATTGCAGAATCGTCATCCTGTGCAGGGTGACCTCGACATCGTACGTACAAATTCCTTTTTGACATTTTTTCACCGGCCCCGAACTCACAGTTCCAGGATCCGGCTTTTTTAATTCGGCGAATAATCCTTTGGTGGCCTGTTTCAAACTCTTCACCGTTTCAACGGTCGTTTTCTCATCATATTCCGATCGGTAGCCGACTTGTATGGAGCTGAGGTAAGGATGCAGCTTATCAAGATCGCTGAAGTCCTTAGCCTCAAATGCCTTCAAAACAGCCTCGGCCAGTTGATTAGGCGTGAATTTATCAGGTTTTTGCCGCACCTGCGCTCCGGCAATGCCCGTTAATAACAGTATTGATATGACGAGTAAAAGTGATCGTTTATTCATATTTCTTTACCTAAACGCTCGCCTCCAGTAATTTGCTGGACGCAAGCCATTATCAGACTAATCTACTCTTAAGATTATTCATTCTCCACAGGCGATACGCGTCCTTTTTGGCTTCTTTCCTCTGTGGTCAACCGTAAAACAATCCTTAGCCTTATATTCACTACCGTCGAATTTGTAAATATCATAAGCGGTTTCAAACGCCGAACTAGAACCGTCCGAACGAAGGTCAAAAAATTTATTACTTATGGTTTTTTGCGTCGTAAGCTTTTGACCCGCAGTGGTAAGCAAAAGGGTAAAATTTCCCCCGGTTTTGCTATACACCCATCGCGGACAGTTGCCGTGAGCCCCGCAAAAAAATCCATTTTCAAGCGTAGCAAAGTATTCAGCCCGACCGTCCTTATTTAGGTCTTTCTTTTCGACCAGAAAAGACTCGGCTAATTTCTTCTCTCCACCTTCAAGATCCGGGAGTGCATCACTAACGCTTTTATCCTTTAACACCAACTGAAAAAGGTCTTTCTTTTCCTGAGCAGTGGCTTTTTTGCCCGTTTGAGCTCCACCGATACTGAAACATACAAACAAAGTCATAACTGCTAACAAAATTTTTGTCATTCTATTTCTCCTTTTTTAGAACGCTATGGAACTTCCTTAAGGGAAAGGTGCTCCTTCGCTCGTTAAATATACTTATGCTAAATACACTCCGAGGCATCGGGGTGGCGATAATTATCTGGGACGATTAAACTGAATAGACGTGGGGAAAATGTGGATTCGAATCGTCTTTTCAGGAAAGCCGTTACGCTGATTTCCTGCCCCCTGGTAAAAACCAAAAATATTAATACAGATACTGTTTTGAAACTCTAGCACCGTGTTGTCTCATAAGCAACCTATGAAGGCTCCCGTACTTGTTCTGGGACAGTCTTAGTTATTCAGCATCCCCTTTTAGCCTTCAAATTTCGAGGATTCCGAAAGCCTTTAGTTGGTGATTAATTCGCAAGTAATTTGGATAGCGTCGCTTCCCGATTGTGGGCCACAGCCGCCGAATCCTCGGCTCGTTTATTTGACCGTAAACAGAGCGAATGCGACATTACGGCCGTTGACCTCAATATCAAGTGTGTAGGCACCGGGATCCCATCTCCCTGCCGTCGGAATAAAACCATAGGTTTTTGAGCTGGTATTGAAACCGCTTGGCTTTAACACCGAAAGTTCCTGCCGCGTGAGTACCTCGCCGTTTTTTTTCCAGATCGAAGACATCGCAAAAACCGTAGCACTTTCGACGGAGTACTTTACTGAAAATTCAAAGTAAATGGCTTTGAGTGTGTCTCTAGCAAAACTTTCTTTGTATGGCCTCAGGCCGACTGCCGGCAGGTCGTCCGTGTCGTTCTCAAAGAATTTAAGTCCGGTGACCGTTCCGCCGACGCCCGGTATATTTCCAAGGAAAGGACCGGTTCCCGGCTTCTCTGCTTCCGACTGTTGCGGCGTCGAGCTGTTCGTGTTGCCTGCATTTGATCCGGCAGTCTGTAAAGAAGGGGTAGAATTTTTCGTCAGTTCCGGAGTTACGCTTTCGAAAAGTGGACGGCTGAAGTAGCCCACTTGGCTTACCTTGTTTTGAGAGTTCTCTTCGTAGGTGAGGACAATGTATTTGGAATTGGCAAAATATTCCTCCAAGGCTCCCTGCTTGTTCGTGCGGCGAGTGTCGGCAATCATAGGCAGGCCCTCTCTTGCAAGGATTTCGGAGCGCTTTGAGGAAGGGGAGTAGATCACCTGTATACGTATTGCCGTCGGAGATTCCATGCCGTATTGGATGTAGATCTGCTTTCCGCCTTTGTTATATTCAAAAAGTTGCTCCGAGTGCTGACTGGTCGGCCGGCCCAGAACTTTGTCGACATCGGCTCTGGTGCTCGTGCCTGGTGTCAACCCCCTGTAGGTGCTTTGTCCCAAGCTCGTAATGGTTGCTACCACAAGGAAAGCGATAATGGGTACTGACTTATTCATAAAACCCTATTTCTCAGCTCCAACCCGCTCGCTCTGTTGCCTCCCTACGGGACACATTTACCATTCCATGGGTCGCCCAGCGGCAGTCCATGGTCGCGAGATGCCTCATTGAGGATCTCCCCGATCGCAGCGGAATTGCCTGATCTGGTTATTTTCTCTAAAATCTATCGAAAATATTAATATAAACTATACAGTCTTTTTTAGCATCTAGCTATTTAATATGCAACCTAATATGCAACCTAGGAAGGTTCCTGTGCTTGCCCTTTCCATTTTGCCCACCGACAAATATCTGTCTTAAGCGCCTTGTTGAGTACGGGCAGGGTGTTGTGGCAAACTAAACTGCGTTTACTTAGTAGATCTCGGAAATAATATATGGCAGATATTGAGATAAGCCGGAGTTACACTTCGGACACTGAAAGGGCTCGAAGCGTAGTGCAAAAATTTTTAGCCGGAGCCGAGCAGGGTTATGGGATCAAAGGCACTTGGACGGATGAGGATAATTTTACTTTTGATAAAGCTGGTCATGTCGAAGGCGGAGCGGTCAAGATATTTCCCGACAAGGTTACGATCAACATGGATCTCGATTTTATGGGCAAAATGGCAAAAGGCATGATCGAAAGTGCCATAAACGACGAATTCAAAAAGATTACGTAATAAACAATGAAAGCCGAAGAGGGCCGTCTGGCCGAATCTAACGCGAAGACGAAACACTGGAAACGCTGGGGGCCATATATCAGCGAGCGTGCCTGGGGGACGGTTCGCGAAGATTATTCGGCTGACGGTTCGGCGTGGGATTATTTCCCGCACGACCACGCCCGCTCGCGTGCCTACCGTTGGAACGAAGACGGCATGGCAGGCATCTGCGACAATCATCAAAAGATCTGCTTTTCCCTCGCGCTCTGGAACGGGCAAGATCCGATTCTGAAAGAACGCCTCTTCGGCCTCGCCGGCCCTGAGGGCAATCACGGCGAAGACGTTAAAGAGATCTATTACTATCTCGATTCGACGCCGACGCACTCATATCTAAAATATCTCTACAAATACCCTCAGGCCGAGTTTCCTTACCTCCGACTCATCGAAGAAAACCGAAACCGGACAAAACTCGACCCCGAATTTGAGCTGATCGACACCGGCATTTTCAATGAAAATAAGTATTTCGACGTGTTTGTCGAATACGCCAAAGCCGATGTCGAAGACATCCTAATAATGATCACAGTCGCTAATCGCGGCCCCGAAGACGCGACGATCAATGTGCTGCCGACAGTATGGTTTCGTAACCGTTGGACGTGGTTTGGCACGGAGGCGGTCGCCGAATTAAAAGCTGTGGGGAAAAATACCATCGAGATCAGCGAAGCATCCCTCGGCAAGCGTTGGCTCCATTGCGATGGCTCACCTGAGCTGCTTTTCACCGAAAACGAGACCAACAACGAGCGTCTCTACAGCTCTACCAATCGCACGCCATACGTCAAAGACGCGATCAACAATTACATCGTCAGCGGTCAAGCCGATGCCGTTAACCCTGCGCAAACAGGCACAAAAGCTGCTGCAAATTATTATTTGACTGTTCCGGCAGGCGGCGAAGTGACGATCCGTCTGCGCTTGTCAGAACCGGAAGCGGTAGCGACTGGGGATTCCGCGTTAGAAGATTTCGACACAGTATTCGCTAAGCGTATCCAAGAGGCGGATGAGTTTTATGCTGACCTCGGAGCAGGGCTTTCAAACGACGCATGCAATGTCCAACGGCAGGCTTTTGCCGGCATGTTATGGTCGAAACAGTATTATCATTACGTCGTTCGCGACTGGCTAAAAGGCGATCCGGCAATGCCGAAACCGCCTGATTCGCGTCTTCACGGACGCAACAGCCACTGGCAATTGCTCTTTAACGCCGATGTCGTCTCGATGCCGGATAAGTGGGAATACCCTTGGTATGCGGCGTGGGACCTAGCATTTCACTGCATCCCGCTCGCTCTCGTCGATGCCGAATTTGCCAAACAGCAGCTAATTTTGATCCTTCGCGAGTGGTACATGCACCCTAACGGTCAGATACCTGCTTACGAATGGGCATTTGGCGATGTCAATCCGCCGGTTCACGCTTGGGCCGCCTTGCGCGTATATCAGATCGACAAAAAACGCACGGGCAAACCTGATCGAGATTTTCTCGCACGTATTTTCCAAAAGCTGCTGCTCAATTTCACCTGGTGGGTCAATCGCAAAGATGCTGAGGGCAATAACGTATTCGAAGGCGGCTTTCTTGGCCTCGACAACATCGGTGTTTTCGACCGCTCGCAGGCTCTGCCGACCGGCGGTTCTTTATCGCAAGCGGACGGCACGAGCTGGATGGCGATGTATTGTCTCAACATGCTTGCCATCTCGCTCGAACTCTCGATCGAAGACGCTTGCTACGAAGATGTCGCCAGCAAATTCTGGGAACATTTCCTCTTCATTTCCGCCGCGATGAATCACATCGGCGATGACGGCATCTCGCTTTGGGACGAGGAAGATGGCTTTTATTACGACGTACTGCATTTGCACGATCACGGTTACAACACGCCGCTCAAGGTCCGCTCGATGGTAGGTCTCATACCGCTGTTTGCGGTCGCCACGATCGAATCCGATATGCTCGACGCTTTACCGGATTTCAAACGCCGTCTGCAATGGTTCATCGACAATCGCTCCGACCTAACAAGTAATATCAACTGCGCCCGCAAGCCCGGCCAGAGCGAGCGGCGGCTTCTCGCGGTCGCATATCGCGAGCGGCTCGAACGAGTGCTAAAAATAATGCTCGACGAGAGCGAATTTCTCTCGCCCTACGGCATCCGTGCTCTTTCGCGTTATCACAAAGACGTGCCGTATGTGCTGCACGTTGACGGCACCGATCACCGTGTCGATTACGATCCGGCGGAATCGACGAGCGGGCTTTTTGGCGGCAATTCTAACTGGCGTGGGCCCGTCTGGTTTCCGGTGAATTATTTGCTGATCGAATCGCTCCAAAAATTTCATTACTATTACGGCGACGATCTCAAGGTCGAGTGTCCCACAGGGTCGGG
Organism: Chloracidobacterium sp.; assembly: GCA_043757775.1. GTDB lineage: Bacteria > Acidobacteriota > Blastocatellia > Pyrinomonadales > Pyrinomonadaceae > OLB17. Next base: position 12,486 of record JAYVOS010000402.1, read on the forward strand.
CAACATGATGAATCTGTGGGACGTCTCGCAAGAGCTGTCGCGGCGGCTGTCACGTCTCTTCCTAAAAGATGAAAACGGCCGCAGGCCTTGCTTTGGTGATGCTGAAAAATTCCAGACCGATCCAAATTTTGTCGATCATCTATTGTTTCACGAATATTTTCACGGCGATAACGGAGCCGGGCTCGGCGCCAACCATCAGACAGGCTGGACCGGACTAGTCGCAAAACTGCTCGAGCAGAGCGGCGAATAATTATGTTGGAGCTTGACCAAGATATTTGCAGCGATTTCGAATCGGCATCTTCGCGTGAGTGGCTTGAAACCAACGGAATCGGCGGCTACGCTTTATCGACGGTGTCCGGAGCAAATTCGCGACGCTATCACGGCCTGCTTATTGCCGCTACACGCCCGCCGCTCGGGCGGATGGTCTTGCTGTCGAAATTTGAAGAAACGCTTATAATCGAAGGCGAGCGTTACGAACTATCGAGTAATCAATACCCCGGCACTGTCTATCCTGACGGCTGCAAATACCTCACAAATTTCCGCCTCGACCCTTTCCCCATCTGGACATACCAAGTGAATGGCATGACCCTCGAAAAGCATGTGTTTATGGTCAACGGAGAAAACACGACCGTCAGCCAATGGTCACTAAAAACCAATGATGCCGAAGCTACGCTTGAACTAAAACCTTTGCTCGCTTTTCGTGATCACCACCATCTACAGCACGAAGATGCTGCTTTCAGCGATCTTTATACTGTCGAAAAAAACCTGATCTCATTTTCTCCATACGCATCAATGCCGACGCTATGTCTTGCAAATAATTCTTTCTCGATCGAGCAGACAGGCGTCTGGTATCGTAATTTTGAATACGCCATCGAACGCGAACGCGGCTTCGATTTTACCGAAGACCTGTTCCAGCCGTGCAGCCTTACGTTTGACTTAAAAAAAACGGCGGTCGTGATCGCTTCGACAGAGCCTCGAAAAGCGAGCGATGCTCCTAAATTCGAAAAAGCCGAGATGAAACGGCGTGCGATGTTGATCGTTAGGTCAGAAGTTGAAGACGAGTTTTCCCGCCAGCTTGTGCTTGCGGCCGATCAATTTATCGTAAACCGCGGCGGCGGCAAAACTGTGATCGCAGGTTATCCCTGGTTTTCGGATTGGGGACGTGACACTATGATCGCACTCAATGGCCTGACTCTCGCAACAAACCGTCCCGATATCGCCAAAAGCATAATCACCGAATTTTCGAATCACATCTCGCAAGGTATGATCCCAAACCGTTTCCCGGACGCTGCTGAGACGCCTGAATATAATACGGTTGACGCGACGCTGTGGTATTTTGAGGCGATCCGAGCCTACGCAGATTCGACTGGTGACTATGAGTTTGTCCGCGAGACGCTCTATGAAAAGCTAAAAGACATCATCGACTGGCACGTTCGGGGCACGCGTTACAAAATTC
>JAYVOS010000403.1:0-3699 GCA_043757775.1 Chloracidobacterium sp.
CCTTTCAGGCGCTTATACCAGGCCATCGCATCGCCCGCCGAATAGTTACGGACGTGGCCCATGTGCAGATTGCCCGATGGGTAAGGCAGCATCTCAAGCTGGTAAAACTTGGGCTTATCGTCGCATGACTCGGCCTCAGCCTCGAACGCACCCGTCTCGGTCCATTTCCGCTGCCATTTCTGCTCGATCTTTTTTGCGAAATATTTCTCGTCCATATTTTGTGAGTCTGAAGTCGTTACTCTTAGATCCTGAGTTTGAGGCAATTGTACCGCTAAAGACTCAAGACTTCGGACTCCCGACGCGAAAGTAGTTAGTTTAGCGAATAAACTGCGCTCTATCCACTTTTCGAAGTATCGAATTAAATTGTGTGCTTTCGCCGCGTCGCCGGGTGATCCAACGAGCGGCTATCTAAGGGCGAGGCTGAGGAGACAAAACGTCATAAATAGATATTAATAATTTTCCTACTCTGAGTCCATTTCTTTGCGATCCTTCGCCTCTCTGCGTAACTTTGCGACATGATCAATCCGCGAAGAAATACCGCACAATGACCGCTAAGTCAGACGCAGAGTTTCGCAAAGCCCTTGGGTCTATTATTTCTTTGCCTGGCCGCAAAATCGTGATATGCTCAAGATATTTTCGAGAATTAAAATTTTTTTGCTCAACTTTTAGAAACTTAATGATAAAGACACTTGTCCTGCAGACAGTCGCGACATGAGCTTTTAACCCTCACGGTTCGACCGTCTGCCCCGAAAAACAGGAGGCACCAAGATGGTCAACCGAATCAACGGCGATCCCGGTCGCGAGATCGACAAACGAACAAATTCACCACGCAGTTATAACCAAAATCTATCAATAAGAAACGCCGACCGCGCCGAGGATGTGATCGCCAGCCTAGCGAATGCTCACGAAAATCGCCGGGCACGACAGGTCAACGAGTGGGAACGAATGTTCCGGCAAAACGTCCAGCGAGCAGCGTGAAGAAGATGGGGAGAAGAGAAGAAAAGCAGAAAAGGAGACGCCTAAAACCGGTGCGACTGCCCTACTGCCTTATTCTTTTTTTCGCGTCTTTCGCGTTTTTCGCGGGCAATTCTTTCTCCCAAAACCTAGGCACGATCAAGGCCGACCTCGCCTCCGGCAATACCGAGCTCAAGCGAAATGCTCTCTTTCAGATCAAAAATATCCACACCGAAGCCGCTTCAAGACTCGCGATCCCGGCATTGAGCGACAAAGAAGAAATTGTTCGGGCGACCGCCACAACGGCAGTTATTTTTCTGCCAAAAGCCGAAGCCGTCAATGTTTTATTACCTCTTTTGAGTGATAAAGCCGCCTTCGTCCGTGGCGAAACCGCTTACGCACTCGGCGAGATCGGCGACAGTTCCGCAATCGTATCTTTGCTCCGTTTACTTCAGAAAGACTCTGCCGCCGAAGTTCGCTCCGCATCTGTGATTGCTCTAGGTAAGATAGGTGATCTGACTGCGATTGACGACCTGACAGCGGTCTTCAAGAAAAAGCCGACTGACGATAACGAATTCCTTCGCCGCTCTGCTGCTCGGTCTATCGGGCAGATCGCCCAAATTGTAAAAACCGGAAAGATCGATGTCACTACGCCGCAAAATTTTTTACAGGCAAAATATAAGGAAACTGCTACCGGCGAGCCCGTGACAAATGCTGTGCGGGCATTTCGAAATGCCGTCACCGTGCTGTCGAAAGTCTTACAAAACAATAAAGAGGCGGATGACACTCGCCGCGAAGCCGCTTTTGCATTAGGTGCCATCGGCGACGAATCGTCTGTCGCTCTTCTCCGTTCTCATCTCAATTCTCCGGACATTTATCTCGCCGAGATTTGCAAAGAAGCTCTGATCAAACTGGGACAATTTCCTTAATGCTTATCTCTTTTAACTTTTCAGCGTAATAATTTAGCCACGAATGCACGAATAAAAAATTAAGAGCTGAGCTCGAAACATTTCGTGCATTCGTGGCCGATCCTGCTTAATATCTTCACCTTTTCCCTGAGATTTGGTTTAATTACATAAATGACAGCCAACCATCAGACCAACCTATCTTTCGATCTGCGTGAGTTTTACGCGGACGTTCGTGCCTACACAGTAAAGCTCTGCGAGCAACTTGAAATCGAGGATTACATCCCGCAGCCGGTCGTCGATGTTTCGCCGCCAAAATGGAACATCGCTCATACGACTTGGTTTTTTGAGGAGATGATCCTCAAAAAATACAGCCCCGGATATAAGGTCTTTGACGAGCAATTTGGCTTTCTTTTCAATAGTTATTACAACTCCATCGGCGACCGTACGGCACGCGACCATCGCGGCTCCATTAGCCGACCGACGGTCAAAGAGGTTTTTGCTTATCGCAAGCACGTCGATGAAAATATGAGCGAGCTTCTTTCGTCGGAGATCGGCAAAAATATCCGCGAGCTTGTCATTCTCGGCCTCAATCACGAGCAGCAGCACCAAGAGCTTTTCCTGACCGACCTCAAATTCACATTCAGCCTCAATCCGCTATTTTCGGTTTATCGTGAAAACTATGCCGTCGAAGAGTTGTCAGAACCGGGAGCGATAGCGACTGGGTCTCCTGATAAAACTACCGCATTTATAGATGTCGAGGGCGGTATCCAAGAGATCGGCCACACTGGTGATGGCTTTTGTTTTGATAACGAACTCGCCCGCCACAAGGTCTATGTAGAGAATTTTTCTATCAGCGACCGGCTCGTGACCAATGGCGAGTTCTTAAATTTTATCGACGATGGCGGTTACGAAAACTTCAATCTCTGGCACTCCGAGGGATGGGATTGGGTCAATCAAAACGAAATAAATTCGCCGCTGTATTGGCATAAGCAAGATGGCGAGTGGCACCATTTCACGCTTGGCGGCCTCAGAAAATTACCACTTGATGCCCCAGTCTGTCACGTTTCGTATTACGAAGCGGCGGCATTTGCCGAGTGGAGCGGCTGCCGTCTCCCGACCGAAGCCGAATGGGAGATCGCGAGCAGCAAATTCGATTGGGGCAAGCGTTGGGAATGGACAAACAGTGCGTATCTGCCGTATCCCGGCTTTGCGAAAGCCGCCGGAGCGGTCGGCGAATACAACGGCAAATTTATGATCAACCAAATGGTGCTGCGCGGTGCATCCGTTGTAACGCCCGCCGGACACAGTCGTCCATCATACAGAAACTTTTTTCACCCGCATCTAAGATGGCAATTCACGGGCATACGATTAGCGAAATGAATAATTTGCCACAGATGAATACAGATAGACACAGATAAGGATCTGACAGAATTATCAGAGTTCATCTGTATTTATCTGTGGTTTACAATTTTTATGCAACGATCTACTTCAACCGAACTCACACAATTTGCCGAAGATGTCCTCGCCGGACTTTCATCGACACCTAAGGCCCTGTCGTCAAAATATTTTTACGACGATGAAGGCTCGCGGCTGTTTCAGGAGATTATGAAGTTGCCGGAATATTATCTGACCGGCTGCGAAAGCGAGATATTTACGGCACAGACTGATGATATATTTCGGGCTTTTGCCAATGTCGACAACCCGTTTGACCTGATCGAACTCGGTGCGGGCGACGGTACAAAGACCGCTATTTTGATCGATCATTTTCTAAAAAAAAACGCTGACATTTCTTATTCACCGATAGATATTTCTCAAGAGGCTCTCGATTTTTTAGAGG